>DAHUXO010000338.1 GCA_027307095.1 Betaproteobacteria bacterium
CTGGAACCACCCCTTCCCATCCCGAACAGGACCGTGAAACGGCGGCACGCCGATGATAGTGCGGATTGCCCGTGCGAAAGTAGGTCATTGTCAGGCACCCATGCCATGCAAAAGGCCCAGTCATCCGACTGGGCCTTTTGCTTCGATGAAGGCGGTTCAACGCAGCGCTGCGAGCTCGGCGTCGGCCTGCCTGATCAAGGAGGTCATGCCCAGCGCGACGTTCTCGAGCAGCCGGATCTTGAGCAACGATGCCTCGCGTTCGAGCCGGGAAAGCATCTCGTGCGTGAGCACACGGCACGCAACGGCATCGATGGCCGTGACGTTCGCCGTCCGCGGGGCGCGGTCGATGAACGCGATCTCGCCAAATGACATGCCCGGCGCGAAGGCGGCGAGCCGCGTGACGCCATTCCTCGTCGGGATGCTCACCATCGCGCTGCCGCGGAGGATCACGAACAACTCGTTGGAGGAATGTCCTGCCGCGATCATCGTCTGTCCGGGACCGTAGTTGCGATGCTCGAGCATCCGATCGAGGGTCGCGAGCGCGTCCGCGTCGAAGCCCGCGAACAGGGCACACTCGGCAAGCGTCGCCGGGGTATCCCAGGTCCGGCCGGGGAACCGCCTCTCGAGCAATCCATTCTCGCCGTACTCGAGAGCGAAGTCGTCATCCGCAAAGAAGGCCGAGCGCGGCGCGCCCGCCGCAATCAGACTCTCCCACCAGGTGCTGGCCTCGCTGAAGAGCAACGACTTGCCGAGCGGCTCGAGCGTGCTGTGGGTCTGGGCGAGCAGCCTGGCGGTGGCGCCATCGAGGCTCTCGACGCTCTTCAGGTTGAGAATGAAGCAGTCCGCGCTTTCCGCGCGCTCCATGATGTCGCGGATCAGCGGCTCGACGGACGCGAACACCAGCGAGCCCTGCGCGTGATAGAGCCGCAACCGGCTGCCGAAGGCGCGCAGATGGTCCGCGGCTTCGGGCGGGCGCCGCCGCGACGACGCGACCGAGCGGCGCGTCGTCGCCATGCGGATGGCGGGCGCGGGTCGCCCCGAGACGTCGAACAGATGCAGACCCAGATCCGCCGCGAGCTCGCGGCATACGGCGATGCCGCGGGCGCTGTTTCCATGCTCATCGAGGCGCGGCGAGAACACGCCGATGCCGAGGCGCGCGGGCTGGACCGCAAGGATGCCGCCGCCGACGCCGCTTTTCGCAGGCAGGCCCGTCTGGTACAGCCACTCGCCTGAAAAGTCGTACATCCCGCAGGTCGCCATCACCGACAGCACGTGGTCGACGTAGGCCGCATCGATGGCGCGCTCGCCGGTCACCGGGTTCACCCCGCCATTGGCGAGAGTCGCGCCCATGATCGCGAGGTCGCGGCACGTGACGCGGATCGCGCACTGGTGAAAATACGTCTCGAGTGTGGCGGTGGGCTCGTCGGAGAGGATTCCAAAGCCGCGCAGCATCCATCCAATGGCGCGGTTGCGGTGCCCGGTTGCGCTTTCGGACGCGTAGACGCGCTCGTCGACGTCGAGCTCGCGTCCTGCATAGCGGCCGAAGGTCTCCAGGATCCGACCGAGCTTCTCGTCGGCGCTTTCGCCGCGCACCAGCCCGCAGGTCGCGATTGCACCAGCATTGATCAACGGATTCAGCGGAGCACCGGTTTGGGGCTGCAGGCTGATCGCATTGAAGGCGTCGCCGGAGGGTTCCACGCCGACCTTGCGCAGCACCGCATCTTCGCCGCAGTCGGCGAGCGCGAGTCCGTAGGTGAGCGGCTTGCTCGCGGACTGGATCGTGAACGGCTGTCGCGTGTCGCCCGCTTCATAGACGACGCCGTCGCGCGTGGCGATGCAGATGCCGAACCATTCGGGGTTTGCGTACGCCAGTTCCGGAATGTAGTCGGCGACATTGCCCGACGCGTTGAGGGCGTGGCGCGCGTGCAGGTCGGTCAGGTAGGCGTGGATCGGTGAGGTGGTCACGACATCGTTGCAGTATCGACGAGCAGATGACCTTGCAAGATCGGTGCCGGTGTCGGAGATAGACCGACAGCGGATTCATCCTCGATGACCAGAACGGCCGTATCCGCCAGGGGTCGAAACAAATGATTCCATCGCTCGGCGGATCGACGGCGATATTGGTCGCGACGTGCCGGGCAGGAGGTGCCGGCGGTCACGACGAGAGACTGCAGCCGACCATCGCCGGATCTGCTTTTCCACTGTGCCGTTCGCAGGTTGCACGAATGTGTCGGCGAATGGCGAAACTGAAGGAACTTCACCATGAAAAATCCGATTACGTCCGTCCTGGCGCTGGTTGGCACGATGTCCACGCTCGCATTCCTTTCCGCGGTTCCGCTTGCGCACGCGTCGACGCCGTCCTGGGACCGGATCTGGACGCCGAACAGCGTGACGGCATGCAAGCGCCTGCCGCTCAGCGAATGGGGCATCTGCAAGGTCGAGGTCGTTGCACGGGAACGCGGATCGCTGGCGGCCACGCAGAGCCACTATCCGGCGAACTACACGGCTGCCATCGCCGCCTGCGCGAATTTGCCGCACAGCGAGCAGGGAATCTGCGAGGCGGAGGCGCAGATGCACGCCCGGCTTCAAACCGGCGCTTCGGCGAAGGCGCAGGATCTTCTGCCGATGGCCTCGGCCGCGCTGGCGAGAGGCATCGCGCCTGCGGGCAACCAGGTCGACTCGAGGTACCGGGCGGCGCTCGACGCATGCCACGCGTTGCCGCACAGTGAGCACTCGAGCTGCGAGTCGGAAGCGACGCTGCTGCCGCACGCCGTCGGGTAGCCTGGCGCGGCTGTCGCGGGAGGTCCCCATTCCGGGCCGCTCCGAACCGTCGGATCCTTGCAACTGCACCCACCGCCACAATATCCCCCTCGAGTCGTCGCAGGCTTCGAGTGGAGTGGGGCAGAATTGCGGCGAGGACCGACCCGAAGGAGTGGACCGAGATGGCAATTGCTCAGGCGACACAGGCACCGGGGAGCGAGACGGGAACGCGACGCGTGGTGTCGCGCAGGATCCGTGGCCGGGCGACCAGCGACGGCGCCGGGGTGCGGCTGACGCGCGTGATCGGCGGCCTGGATCTCCCCGACCTCGATCCATTCCTGCTCCTCGATGAATTCCGGTCCGACGATCCGGGCGACTATCTCGCCGGATTTCCGGATCATCCGCACCGCGGATTCGAGACGGTCACCTATATGCTCGCCGGGCGGATGCGCCATGGCGACAACCAGGGCAACACCGGGCTGCTGCGCGCCGGCAGCGTGCAGTGGATGACGGCGGGCCGTGGCATCGTCCACTCGGAAATGCCGGAGCAGGAAGACGGCCTGATGTGGGGGTTCCAGCTCTGGGTCAACCTGCCGCGCGAGCACAAGATGGCGACGCCGCGCTACCAGGACATCGCGCCCGAGCGCATCCCGGAAGTCGACCTCGGGAGCGGCGTCCGCGCGCGCGTCATCGCAGGTCGCCTGCGGGACATCGAGGGCCCGGTCCACGGCATTGCGACCGAGCCGCACTATTTCGATGTCGCGCTGCCGGCGGGCGCGGCCGCCGATGTAGCGCTGCCTCGGGACCACCACGCCTTTGCCTACGTCTTCGAGGGCTCGGTTCGGATCGGACCGGCGGAATCGCCGGTCGAGATCCCCCGCGGCGAGCTCGGTGTGCTCTCGTCGGGCGAGCAGCTGCGGCTCGCAGCGGGCCCGGATGGCGGGCGGCTGCTCGTGGTCGCGGGCCGCCCGCTGGCCGAGCCGATCGTTCGTTACGGGCCATTCGTGATGAACACGCGCGACCAGATCCGCGAAGCGATCGAGGATTACAGCCAGGGTCGCTTCTGACCGGCGGCGCGGCCCCCGACCGGGGTCCGCACCGCGACCGTTCACCTCGTTCCCTCGCTGTGTGCGGCGCGCGTGTTAATGTGCGCTCCGAAATCGGCCATGCAAGCGCCGATCGAGGGACACGAGTTGGTCATCGCCGCACGCACGAAGGACGCCCCCGCCAAGGTCTCCCGGGTCAACGATCCGGAGCAGACGAAGCGCGACATCGTCGCGATCGCGACCGAGGCGTTCGCCGAAAAGGGCCTGAGCGGCGCGCGCATCGACGAGATCGCCGCGCGCACGCGCACCAGCAAGCGGATGATCTACTACTACTTCGGGAGCAAGGAAGGCCTGTACATCGCCGCGCTGGAGGATGCCTACCGCAGCATCCGCAACATCGAGCGCGACGTCGACGTGGACCACCTGCCTCCGGACGATGCCCTGCGCGAGCTGGTCCGCTTCAGCTTCGACCGGCACCAGCAGAACCCGAACTTCGTGCGGATCGTCATGAACGAGAACCTGCATCAGGGCAGGTACCTCGCGCAGTCGCGGACGATCGCGCACCTGAACGTTCCGGCGATCGACACGATCAGGCGCATCGTCGAGCGCGGCAAGGAGGCCGGCGTCATCCGCGAAGACGTCGACCCGACCGACCTGCACATGTCGATCAGCGCGTTGTGCTTCTACAGCGTGTCGAACCGTTACTCGTTCGCGACGATCTTCAAGGCCGACATGACATCGCCCGCGGCGCTGGCTGCGCGCAGGGAGAGCATCGTCGCCACGATACTCGCGTCCGTCAGACCCGTGGCGTCCTGAGCCTGCGAGATGGCCCGACGCTCCGCCTCACGATCCGACGACAACCGCGCCGGCGCGATCGTCCAGCGGACGCTCCCGCGGTCAGGCTGCAATAAGGCCGAGCTCGGCGGCCGCATCGCGCAGCGCTGGCAGGAAGGACCTCTGCATTTCGGCCACGGAAACGCGCTGCGCCTGCGCGCCGATATTGATTGCCGCGACGACGCGGGACCGGAAGTCCTTCACCGGAACCGCGATCGAGCGCAATCCGATCTCGAGTTCCTGATCGACCAGCGCGTATCCGGCGTCGCGGACTCCGGAAAGCACTTCCACGAGGCGTTCGCGGTCGACGACCGTCCGCCCGGTGTACGGCGCCAGCTTCACGCGGCGCAGGTAGGACGCGAGATCGTCGGGTGCGATGCCCGCGAGCAGCACGCGACCCATCGACGTGCAGTGAGCGGGGAGGCGGCTTCCGACGCCGAGGTCGATCGACAGCAGCCGCTTGCCCGACGACGACCGCGCGATGTAGAGGATCTCGTCGCTGTCCATGATGGCGAGCGAACAGGATTCGTGAAGCGCGGCGCTCACGCGATCGAGGACCGGCTGCGCGGCCATGACCAGAGGCGCCGACGACAGGTAGGCGTGGCCCAGCGACAGGATCTGGGGCCGCAGCGCGAACGTCCTTTCGTCGTCCGCCGCGACGTAGCCGAGCTTCTCGAGCGTGTACAGGCAGCGCCGCACCGCGGCCCGCGGGATGCCGGTTCGCAGGCTCAGTTGCGCGATCGAGAGTCGGCGCCGTTGCTGGGAGAACGCGCGGACGACGGCGAGCCCCCGCGCCAGCGAGGCCATGAAATCCGGGTCCCCTGCGTAGGCCGCGATCTGGTCCGCAGTCGAGGTCTCGGCCGGCTCTGCGGCCGGGGGCGTTCGCGAAGTGGTGGTCGGGCTGCGCAAGCTCGCTTCCTTCGGGTGCATCTCGCGGCGGGCACGAGGTGGTTCGATTATCGCCCACGTTTGCGATAATCGGCGTTGACGGTGCAGCTATTATGTACTAACTTGTTCGTTAGCGTACAAAACCAATTCGATGGCGCGCCTTGGAGGGTATCGTTGTGATCCCTTTCGCGCGGCTACCGGAACGTCCACCCGAAGGCGGGCTGTAACGATGGACATGCATCGATTCGCAATCGACACCGTCACCCTGGCCGGGCCGCTGGAGGACAAGCTCGCTGCTACGCGCGACGCGGGTTTCGGGGGTGTCGAGATCTGGGCGAAGGACCTGGTGTCGCACCCCGGCGGCGTCAAGGCTGCGGTCGCCGCGATCCGCGAAAGCAGGCTGCGCGTCACCAGCTTCCAGCTGCTTCGCGACTACGAAGGCCTCGAGGCACACCTGCACACGTACAAGATCGACATCGCGAAGTCCATGCTCGATCTGATGGACGCGATCGGCGCGTCGATGCTGGTGGTGGCGTCGACGACGTCCCCGTATGCGTCGGGAGACATGGACAAGATCGTCGCGGACTTGCGGGCACTGGCGACGCTGGCGACGCCGCGGGAGGTCCGCGTCGCGTTCGGCGCCCCGGCGTGGGCGCGGTGGATCAACGAATATCCGGCGGTGTGGGAGGCGGTCCGGCGTGCCGACTGCTCGAATCTGGGGGTGCTGATCAACACGTTCCATCTGCTCGCGCGAGGCACGCCGCTGGACGCGCTCGATGCGATTCCGGGCGACAAGATCTACCTCGTCCAGCTGGCCGATTACCTCGGGGACCTGCGCGACATCACCGAGACCGCCGACCACAGGCGATCGTTCCCGAACGAGAGCGCGCACCGCGAGACGATCGCCGAGATCATCCGCAAGATCCACCGCGCGGGGTACAGCGGCGATTACGTGTTCGAGGTCTTCAACGACGAGTATCTGCATCTCGCACCGGCGTCGATTCTCGCCCGGGCGCGAAAGGCGGCCGAGTGGCTGCTGGCCGAGACCTCCCGCGCGCAGCAATGACGCCGGGACGGGACGGCCGCGGCAGGCGGCAGGCAGCGTAGCGGCGCCGGGATTGCGACCGGACGAACGGGACCAGGGAAGGGAAGCAATGGCGGAAGGAAAGAAGTATGGATTGGCGGGAGTCATGGGCTGGCCGGTCGGGCATTCGCGCTCGCCGATGCTGCACGGTTATTGGTTGCAGAAGTACGGTCTGCCCGGGGCCTACGTGCTGCTCCCCGTGCAGCCGGAGCGGCTTCCCGCCGCTCTGAAGGGGTTGCCCGCCCTGGGCTTCGCCGGATGCAACGTCACGATTCCGCACAAGGTCGTGGCGATGGAGCTCGTCGACCGGGTCGACCCGGTCGCGCGCAGGATCGGCGCGATCAACACGATCGTGGTCGAGTCCGATGGCACGCTGACCGGCTACAACAACGACGGCTACGGCTACCTGCAGAGCCTGCGTGACGCGCAGCCCGACTGGCGCGCCGACGCCGGGCCGGTGATGGTGCTGGGCGCCGGCGGCGCGGCGCGCGCAATCGTCGCGAGCCTCATCGATGCCGGGGCGCGCGACCTGCGGATCTGCAACCGGACAACGGCACGTGCCGAGGCGGTCGCGAAGGCGATCGGCGGGCCGGTTTCGGTCGTGCCCTGGGAGCGGCGACACGCGGCGATCGCCGATGTCGCGCTGCTCGTCAACACGACCAGCCAGGGAATGTCCGGTCAGCCGCCGCTGGAACTCGACCTCGCGGCGCTGCCC
>DAHUXO010000354.1 GCA_027307095.1 Betaproteobacteria bacterium
ATCCGGTCGCACCAGCTGCGATCCTCGGCCCGCGCCAGATTTCCGGCGTTGAAATCGCAGAGTACGAAGGGAAGATCGGCGGCCTTCGCGGACCCCGCGCACAGCCGGGCCGATTCGCCAACGCCGGTCTCGGAGCGCACATACCCCACGATGTTCATGCCCGGACTGGCCGGAATCGCCTCTGCCACCGCATAAGGCGATTGGTCTCGCGCGAAATCCAGTACGCAGTGTCCGTCCGCATCGATGCGCGCGATGCGAATCGACAGCTCCCGTGAGTCGGCATTCAGGCCGATGGTCGCCGGCACGAAGGTCTGCGCCGACGTGAGGGTGAGAAATATCGGTAGCTCCAGCGAGTCGCCGGGTGGTCGAATCGTAATGTCGAAGGCCCCGGAACGCTCCAGAGTGAAACTTCCGACCAGGCGATCGTTGAGCCCCACATCGACGCGTGTTGCCGGACGCCCGTTGGCCTGCTGGTGATGCTCGGCATCGTAACGACCCGTCACGCGCAGCGGCCCCGCGCGGTAGTTCCTGAGGCGTACCGATGCGCTCTTGCCCATCCACGCCAGTCCGCCCTGCTCGCCACCCCCGTCATGGAATCCGATGTAATCGGAGCGCCCGAATCGGCTGCGCGCAATCACGGCCCAGGGTTCCCCGGAGCGGACCGTCGGCGACGACACCGGCGCCTTCTCGGGCGTCGGGCCACCGCGGCAGCCGACGCAAGGACCGCGTCCGTCGCCGTCCGGGCGAGCGCGCGGAACGACCAGGCGCCGCAGCCTGGTTCCGGCATAGCGGAGCAGCAGGCCGTCAAGGCGCTTGCGCTTCCTTCGTCCCTCGCTCGAGTAGCGCAGACGCCACAGCACTTCAACCTTGGAGGCGCCGGTGCGCAATGCCCCGAGGAAATGCTGGAAACCGTGGGCATCCGGCGTACGCCCCAGCACCGTGTGGTACGCGTGCCGTACGAATTCGCCGTCATTCAGCTTCCGCAACTCGTCGATCGACCTCGCCTCCGCGTCGTGCGTCGCGGCCCGCGTCGTCTCCGGCCGTTGGTGCGCTCCCGACCGGCCCAGCGCCTCCGCGATCGGCGCCACGCAGGCTCCCGGGACATGGTGATCGCGGGCGCCATTCGTTACGAACCATTCGGCAAACCGCAAGCGATCGCCCGAGAGAGGATGCCGGTAAACCGCCTGCACGTCGGGTCGCACGCTCCAGACATGGTGCATCAGCAAGGTGATCGGGCAAGCGCCTCCGTCACCACCGGGCACCGGCCGATTGAGATACTGCGCATTCAGCACGAACGGGTTTTCGCCGGTGATCCGCCGGTATTCCTCGTCCTGCCGATAGATCTGGCGGATGCAATCCGGAATCGGCTCGCCATTCGTGAAATAGCCGAACGCATAACGGTATCGACTTGCAGCGTCGGCGCCATTGATCCGCAGGCGCTCGACATACCCGGCGACGAGGTCCCGCACGGCACCCAGGCTGGCCAGATCGAACCGATCCTGATGCCTCGAGAGCGTTTCCGGCTTCTTCGGGTCGAGTCCGCTGAAGTGAAAGAAGACGAGCGGGACGCCGTTGACGAGATGCTCGTTGCCGCCCTTCACGACGCTTCGATGTGCAAGATTCCAGTAGGCGACGTTGTAGCCGTCATGGCGCAGGATGGCGACGTTGCCGAACATGCCGGGCACGAGATCCAGCCACTTCTGATCGACGAACATGCAGTTTGCCTGGTCGACCACGCACTTGAACTCGAGCTTCGATTGCCACCAGGCCAGGAATTCCAGCGGCGACGGCTGTCTCGCGAGCGCCAGGAAGCCCAGGTTGTAGGTCCCGGCCTTGAGGATGTCGATCTCGTTGGGATGGTGCCCATCGTCGAGCTGTCCGGTGAGATGCGGTGTGAGCACCATCATCGCCCCCGCGGCCAGCGCCGCCTCCGCCTCGGCGAGTGGCCGGTAAACGCGGATATCGGGGTCCAGATAGACGACGCGGTCGGCGGGCTGCTCCCTGAACAGCCATTCGAACATCCACGGCTTCACGGCGGTGTTGAGCTCGAGGATGCTGTAGCGAAAGCAGAACTTGACCCGATCCGGAAGCGGCAGATCGGCGATCTCGACGAGCTCGAATGGCTCGCGCGCAGCGTCCAGCTCCTGCGGCCTGGCGTCGACGAGCAGAACGAAGCGCCGCCAGTCGGGGTGCGCCACGCCGACCGATTCCATCAGCGTCCGCGCGAAATGGAGATAGTTGCCCGATACGATCGTGAAGGCGATGGTCGACGGTTTCACGGCGGGGTCCGGATCATCGCGGATTCAGCCGTCGAGCCCCGCGCCCTCGACCGCGCGTGAGTTCGCTGCCCGCTCCTCCGCGTCCGACCAACGCGCGGACACGTCGAGGACGGCGACGCCGACGCTGGTGGGCGCGGCTCCCGCCACGACTTGAAACACGAACGCGCGATCCCACCAGTCGAAATTCGAAACGATGTGCGTGTCGAGCGTGTGCAGGGCGGTGCTGACGCTGTAGCTGCCGACCCCGAGATTCAACGCGGGAAAATCGAAATCCACCCACATGGGCTCCCCGGCGGCAATGTTCGTCCTGCCGAGCCCCAGGTGATGCGTGTTGGTTCCGAAGACATCGTTGCCCAGCCGGTCGCGCACCAGGACTCCGACCGTCAGCTCGGGCAGTGGCGCGCGGGCCACCATGCGGACGCGGAAGCTCACGGCCTGGCCGCTGCGCACGGAACTTGCCGGTTGGCCGCCCACGCGCATCTCGACGCTCTCGATGGATGCTTCCGCGGTGCCTGATCGCGTGCCTCGTCCCGAGCGAGCGTCCCCCTGGCGAATCTCGTATTCGTCGCGCTGCGCGGCGATCAACGCGTTGTAGTAGTCGAGAACGGCGTCCGGCGCGCCGTCGCGCAGCAGCACTCCGTGATCCAGGAGCAGCGCGCGATCGCAGAGGGTCTTGACGGCCCCCGGGCTGTGCGAGACGAACAGCAGCGTCGTCCCCTGGTCGCGGAACCGGCGAATGCGATCGAAGCTCTTGTGCTGGAAATACGTGTCGCCGACCGAAAGCGCCTCGTCGACGACCAGGATGTCCGGCCGGATCGCAGTCGCGACGCTGAATGCGAGGCGGACCTGCATCCCGCTCGAATAGGTCCTCACCGGCTGGTCGATGTAGTCCCCGATCTCGGCGAAATCCTCGATCTCGCCCATCGACGATTCGATCCGCTCGCGGGAAATGCCCATGATGTTGCCCGCCATGTACACATTCTGGCGGCCGGTGAACTCGGGGTGGAAGCCGATGCCGAGCTCCAGCAGCGCGGCGACGCGCCCGCCGGTCTCGTAGGTGCCTGCCGTCGGGCGCACGGTCCCGGTGACGAGCTTGAGGAGCGTGCTTTTCCCGGCGCCATTGGCGCCGACGATTCCCACGGCCTCGCCGGCCGCGATGTCGAAGCTGACGTCCCGCAGCACCCACGCGAGCTGGTGATGGACACCCAGGCCGACCCACTCGGCGGCGCGTCCCCACTTTCGCGGGTAGCGCTTGTAGCCCTTGCCGAGTCCGCGGGCGCGCACGTGACCCATCAGAGCTCGTCCACGATCTCGCCGCTCAAGCTGCGAAATGCGAACAGCCCGAGCAGCAGGAACACCGCGGCGACGGCCGTCGGGTACAGCAGCAGCGACCAGGCGGGCACGCGGTCTTCGAGAAAGATCGTCTGCGCGAACGTCACGATCGGCGACATCGGGTTCCACGCGACGATCTGCACGAACGGCCCAGGCAGCGCGCGTGGTGCATAGACGATCGGGGTGAGCCAGAACCAGAACTGGAGCAGCATCGACATCGTTTGCCCGACGTCACGGTAGAAGACGTTGATCGTACCGAGGAAGACGCCCAGCCCCAGCGCGAGCGCGACGACGAGAGCCAGCAGCGGAATCACCGCCAGCAAAGATTCAGTCGGGAAGCTCCCGATTGCGACCAGGAACCCCAGGAACAGCGCCAGGATCACGGCGAAATTGGTCAATCCCGACAGCGCGACGATGACCGGCAGCGCGAGCTTCGGGAGGTTGACCTTCCTGAGCAATCCGGCGTTGTGGACGAAGACCCCGACCGAGCGGTTCAGGAGCTCGCTGAAGAGCTGCCAGGTGAGGATGCCTGCGCAAAGGTAGATGCTGTAGGCGAATCGCGAAGGATGGCCGGGCAACGCGGGCTTCATGATCTCCGCGAAGACCAGCGTGTAGATCAGGATCATCGTCAGCGGCTGGGCGATCGCCCAGAAGAAGCCGAGCTTGGTGCCGAGGTAGCGCGACACGAAATCGCGCCTGACGCTCTCGAGGATGAAGTCGCGGAACGCCCAGCACTCGCGCAGCATGCCCGGCCGGACGAGGGGAATCGACGCCATTTCCGGATTCGCTCCCGATGGCGGCTATTCGCGCCCCACCGAGCGCAGGTCGGCCTCGACCATGCCCGCGATCAGGTCCTCGAGCGAGGTCGTCGCCGACCAGCCGAGCCGCGCGCGCGCCTTCGCCGGATTGCCGCACAGCACGTCGACCTCCGCCGGCCGGAAGAACTGCGGATCGACGACGACGTGGTCCTCGTGGCGCAGGCCGACGTGCTCGAATGCGATCCGGCACATGTCGCGCACCGTCGTCGTCCTCCCGGTCGCGATCACGTAGTCCTCGGGCTGGTCCTGCTGCAGCATTCTCCACATCGCCTCGACGTAGTCGCCGGCGAAACCCCAGTCGCGCCTGGCGTCGATGTTGCCGAGCCGCAGCTCCTTCGCCTTGCCGAGCTTGATCCGCGCCACGGCGTCGGTGACCTTGCGGGTCACGAACTCGATGCCGCGCAGCGGGGATTCGTGGTTGAACAGGATGCCGCTGGAGGCGTGCAGGCCGAAGCTCTCGCGGTAGTTGACGGTCGACCAGTGCGCGAACAGCTTGGCCACGCCATAGGGACTGCGTGGATAGAACGGCGTCTTTTCGTCCTGGCGCTCGGTCTGGATCAGCCCGAACATCTCGCTGGTCGAGGCCTGGTAGTAGCGGATCTTCGGATCGTGGATGCGGATCGCTTCCAGCACGTGCAGCGCGCCGATGCCGGTGACGTTCGCGGTGAGCAGCGGCTGGCGCCACGACGTCGCGACGAAGCTCTGGGCGGCGAGGTTGTATACCTCGTCGGGCGCGCTCGCCTCCAGCGCGCGCAGGATCGAGGTCATGTCGATGAGGTCCCCGTCGATCAGATTCACGTCCTTCACGATGCCCAGGTGCCCGAGGCGCCAGAGCGTGTCGGAGCTGCGCCGGGCGAGCAGGCCGGAGACCTTGTAGCCCTTGCCAAGCAGAAGCTTCGCCAGGTAGGCGCCGTCCTGCCCCGTGATCCCGGTGATGAACGCCGATTTGGACATCACTGTTCCCCGCTTTCCCAATGCCGCAACATCGCGGCGAGTGATTCATCGAGCGGCGTGGCCGCCCGCCAGCCGGTCGCCCGTCCGATCTTGTCCGGATCGCCGCGCATCCGGCGCTGCTCGGCCCGGCGCATACGCGCGGGCTCCTGCTCGATCGAAACGCTCACTCCGGCCAATTCCGCCAGCCGCTCGAGCAGCGACCGGATCGAATGGTCGCGACCCGAGCACACGTTGTAGACCTCGCCGGTCGCGCCCGAGCCAAGCAGTGCGAAATACGCCCGGATGACATCGCCGACGTCGGTGAAGTCACGCGTGACGTCGATGTCGCCGACCATGACGACGGGCTTGCGCCGGCCGCACTTGATCTGCGCCACCTGGCGCGCGAAATCGGATACGACGAAGCGGTCGCTCTGTCCAGCCCCGATGTGGTTGAACGGCCGGGCCATCACGATATCGAGGCCCTCGGTGACCGTCCATTGATAGCACAGCGCTTCGGCGGCGAGCTTGCTGACCGAGTAGGGATTGCGCGGCGCCGGCAGCTGCGCCTCGGTGACCGGCAGCGCGTCCTCGGGAACGTTCCCGTAGACGTCGCCGGTGCCGACGAACACCATCCGTCCCCGGAACCCCGTGCGCTGCAACGCCTGGAGCAGGTGCAGCGTGCCGAGAACGTTGACGTCCAGCGTCGTCGCCGGATCCTTGAATGCGTCCGGCACCGAGCTCTGCGCAGCCAGGTGCAGCACCGCATCGGGCGCCGCACCCTCGACCGTCGCCAGGGTCGCGAGTGGATCGCGCAGGTCCCAGGTCTCCGGCGTGTCGATCAGCTGCCATCCGTCCAGGGCCGGATCCATCGCGACCATGCGGGCGAGCGTGCCGCCCACGAAGCCGTGCCGACCGGTCACCAACAAGCGCTTCACGCGAATCCTCTGTCCTCCGCTGCAGCCACGTCGCCGACGCTGCCCTTCCTGCGGGCTGCGGCCGAGTATAGCCGAGCGATCGACACCGTTCCCGATCCCGGCCTCATGTGATCGAGCGGTACACGTCGAGCGTTGCGCGCGCGCAAGTCTCCCACGTGAAAACGGAGGCCCGCGCGACTCCGCGACGCGCCAGCGCGGCGCGCGCAACGGGGTCGACGAGCAGGGCCTCGATCGCGCGGGCGGTCTCTCCGGGTTGCTCGGGATCGAGCATCCCTGCCGCCCCGCCCGCGATCTCCGGCAACGACGCCCGGTTTGACACCAGGACCGGAATGCCGCAGGCCATCGCCTCGAGCGGCGGCAGCCCGAATCCCTCGTACCTGGACGCGAACACGAACGCCGCGGCACCTGCGTAGAGCGCCGGCAGATCGGCATCCGGCACGTGGCCGAGGAACCGGATCCGCCCGCGCAAGGCCAGGGAATGCAGGTCCCTTTCGAGGTCCGTCGCGCGCCATCCCCTCGCGCCTGCGATCACCAGCGGATGGCGCTCGCGAAGCTTCTCCGGGAGCCGCGCATAGGCCGCCAGGACGTGGCTGACGTTCTTGCGCGGCTCGATCGTGCCGACGCTCAGCAGGTATTCGCCGTGGACGAGATCGAGCCGCTCCAGCACCGCGCGGGTCAGCGCTGCGCCGCGGGGATGAAACTCAGGCGCGACACCGAGATGCACCGCGTGGACGCGTCCCGGATCGACGCCCAGGCTCGTCACCACTTCCTGCCGGACGAACTCGGAATCGACGATGATCGCAGCCGCATGCTCGACTGCGCGGGGCATTCCACGCTCCAGCCACCGGATGCGGTCCCGCGGATGCGTTTCCGGATACCGCAGCCAGGAGAGGTCGTGAATGGTGACGACCACCGGGACGTCGTAGCAGATCGGAACGTAATTGGGCTCGTGGTAGATCCCGATCGCGTGGCGGCGCAGGCCGCGTGCGAAACCCAGCCGCTGCTGCGCCTGCCGCATTTCGCGCAGCCAGGGCACGAGAGGCCTGACGCGATCCCGCAGGCGGGGCGTTGCGGCATCGACACGCGCGGCAACGGCATTGCTGTCCGGAGCCGCCGGCGCTTCGTGGCGCCAGCGCCAGCCGTAGAACGAATGGAGGTCGGCGTCGCCGAGCGCCGCAAGCGCCGCGCCGAGGCGAACGACGTAGTTGCCGATGCCGGTCAGTGGCGCGAGCACCGGTGTCGCGTTGATGCCGACGCGTAGCGCCATCGATCGGGGCCCGGCCTGGGGTTTCGAGCGAACGATGGTATCACCGCGACGCCGGCCGCCGCGCGGGCGCGACCGCACGCCGATTCGCATCGGAACGACCGCGGTTGCGCGTAAAATCCGGCGCAGCGCGCCGGACGCCGGCACGCCCGGACCCGATGAATCAGCGCATGTCCCCGAGCCGCCCGCAGCGCAGGTCGCCCGCCCCGTGAGGGTCGCGCTCGTCCACGACTGGCTCGATACCTGGCGCGGCGGAGAGCGCGTGCTCTCGGAGATCTGCGCCCTCTACGGCGACGCCGAGCTTTTCGCACTGGTGGACTTCCTGCCGGAGCCGGACCGATCCAGGCTGCGTGGCAAGCGCGCGGCGACTTCGTTCCTCCAGCGCCTTCCTTTCGCCCGCCAGAGCTTTCGCCGGGCGTTGCCGCTGTTCCCGCGCGCCATCGAGTCGCTCGACGTCTCCGCCTTCGACCTGGTCGTTTCCAGCTCGCACGCCGTGGCCAAGGGCGTGCGCACCCACCGCGGGCAACTCCACATCTGCTACTGCTACACGCCGATGCGCTATGCCTGGGACCTGCGGGACCAGTACCTGCGCCAGTCGGGGCTCGACCACGGCCTGCGGGGCCGGCTCGCGCGCCGGGTGCTCGATCGGCTGCAGGCATGGGACCGCGCGACCAGCGGGCGGGTCGACCATTTCGTCGCCATCTCGCAGCACATCGCCGAGCGCATCCGTCGTTGCTACGGCCGCGAGTCGACGGTCATCTACCCGCCGGTGGCGATCGATGCGATCGACGCTCCGCCCGCTCGCGGCTTTGCCTACGTCACGGTGTCCCATCTCGTCCCCTACAAGCGTGTCGACCTGATCGTCGAGGCTTTCGCGCGCCTCCCCGACCGCGAGTTGATCGTGATCGGCGAAGGCCCGGAACGCGCCCGCATCCAGGCGATCGCGGGTCCGAACGTGCACCTGATCGGCCGCGTCCCCGACCGCGAGCGTGACCTCTGGCTGGCGAAGGCACGGGCGTTCATTTTCGCCGCCGAGGAGGATTTCGGGATCGCGCCGCTGGAAGCGCAGGCGGCGGGAACGCCGGTCATCGCGCTGGCGCGCGGCGGCGCGCTCGAGACGATCCGCGGGCTCGACGCTCCGGACCCGACAGGGATCCTGTACGCCGACCAGACGGCCGGCGCGATCGTCGCCGCGGTCCTGGAGTTCGAGGCACAGTACGCGCGCTTCGCAGCAGCCGCCTGCGTCGAGAACGCCGCCCGCTTCGGTCCGCAGCGGTTCCGCCGCGAACTGGGCGCGTTCGTCGATGCCCGCTGGTCCGAGTTCGTCCGTCGGAAGGATCCGGAATGACCCGGAGCGTGCTCAGGGAGAACTCGACCCTGCTCGACGCGGTGATGCGCGCCTTCGACCCGCTGCTCGTCGTCGCCACGGGCGTCGTCGCGTACCGGCTCTACCTCGGTGGCTGGGCCCTTCCGTCGCGCTACGCGACCGCGATGGCCATGGCGGCGCTTCTCGCGTTCGCGGCGCTGCCCGCGATGGGCCTCTACCGGTCGCAGCGCGGCGCGAGCTTCGTCGACGAGGTCGCCGGATTGTTCTTCACCTGGCTGCTGATCGCGGTGACCGGGGGGGCGTACTTTTTCCTGACCAAGTCGGGCGCCAATTTCTCGCGCGGCTGGGCGCTGATCTGGGTCGCGGGTGGATTCGCGCTCCATGTCGCCGCGCGTGCCGCGCTGCGTCTCGGGCTCCGCTCGCTGCGCAGGCGCGGGCGCAACCTGCGGCACGTCGTCATCGTCGGCGCACGCACGCAT
>DAHUXO010000355.1 GCA_027307095.1 Betaproteobacteria bacterium
CGGCGCCGCATTCGCGCGCAAGGGAGCGAGCCTGTGAGCGCAGCGCGCATAACCGTCGGCACCGCCGATCTCGACCATCCGCTCGACCTGACGAGCCCGAGGCTTTCCGTCGAAAAGCCCGCGGTCCGCTACGACACGCAGGGCGATCGCACCGATTCCGACCGCCTCGCCGCGGCGATGACCGCGTTCTCGCACGACTTCGGCCGCGATGCCGCGACCTGGCTCGAGTCGTGCATCCACTGTGGCAACTGCGCGGAGGCCTGCCATTTCTACCTGACGACCCGCGACCCGAAATACACGCCGATCTGGAAGCTCGAGCCGTTCAAGCGCGCGTACAAGCGCGAAGCCGGCCCGTTCGCGTGGCTGTACAAAGCCGTGGGCGCGAAATCGAAAGTGACCGTCGCCGAGCTCGAGGAATGGCAGGAGCTGATCTACGACGCCTGCACGATGTGCGGACGCTGCACGATGGTCTGCCCGATGGGCATCGACATCGCGAGCCTGGTCGGGCTGGCCCGCCACGGCATGTCGCAGGCGGGGCTGGTGCCGCACGAGCTGTGGGCCGTCTCCGAGCGCGCCGCGCGCGAGGGCAGTCCGCTGGGGGCGACGCCGAAAGTGCTGAAGGAACGCCTGGAATGGCTCGCCGACGAGAACGAGGTCGACATGCACGTCGACCTGCCGCAGGCCGACGTCCTGGTCACGTTCTCCTCGATCGAGATCATGAAGTACCCGCAGTCGCTGGTCGCGATGGCGCGCGTGATGAACCACGCGGGTTACACGTGGACGATCTCGAGCGCCGGCTACGAGGCGACGAATTTCGGCATGCTCGCGGGCAACGCCGACTGGCAGAAACGCATGACGGTGAAGATGATCGACGCCGCGATCGCATGCAAGGCGAAGGTCGTCGTGCTGCCCGAATGCGGACATGCGTACTCGGCGATGCGCTGGCAGGGGGCCAACATGCTCGGTCGCCGGTTGCCGTTCAAGGTGCTGCACATCTCCGAGTTCCTCGCCGAGAACATCGCGAGCGGCAGGATCGCGGTGACCGCCGTCGGCAAGTCGGCGGCTTTCCACGACCCCTGCCAGATCTCCCGCCGCGGCGGCGCGACCCAGGCGCCGCGCGACGTCCTGAACGCGCTGGGTGTCGAGCTGCGCGAAACCAAGGACTCGGGCAATCTCAATTTCTGCTGTGGCGGAGGCGGCGGCGTGATCGCCAACCATCGCGCCGACGAGATCCGCTACAAGGCCTTCGGCATCAAGATGGCACAGATGGACGCGACAGGCGCCGACGAGATGGTGACCTCCTGCAGCAACTGCCGGCAGAGTTTCGACGACGGGCAGGCCCATTTCGACTGGGACCGGAAAATGGGCAGCCTGCTCGAGCTCGTCGCCGATCACCTCGCCCGGCCCAAGGGCACCGGGGCGCCCGCTCGCTAGATCGGGTACGCCCCGACCCGGCAACCGGGGGGAGGGACTTGACACCCCCGAGGAATATATTAGACATTGCTAATATCCCGTTCCGGCCCGGCGCGATGGCCATTGCACTGTCCGCGCGAGCCGGTCTCGTTGCCCATCGAATCGCCCGGAATATCCGGAGGAGGATACCCATGGATTTCGACAAGGACCTGGATGCACGCGGCCTCAATTGCCCGCTGCCGATCCTTCGCGCCAAGAAAGCCCTCGGCGAGATGACCACCGGGCAGGTGTTGCGCATCGTCGCGACCGATCCCGGCTCGGTCAAGGACTTCGAGGCGTTTTCGAAGCAGACCGGCAACGCGCTGCTCGAGCATTCGGCGGCCGGGAAGGAATTCACGTTCTTCTTCAAGAAGAAGTGACGCCGCGCCGTAGGTGGCGACGGTGAGCGGCCGCGCCGGCACCGGCGCGAACGCGCGACACCCCACCGACCGCCACGCGGATCGCAGCCTCGGAACGGCGCCGCGCCGGCGCCAGGCGGTGTTCGTCGGCCACGACATCTATCGACGGCGCGCCTACGGAACGATGCACCCGCTCGCGATTCCTCGCGTCGAAGCCGTCGTCGACCTCTGCAACGCGCTCGGCTGGTTCGCTGAAGGCGAATATCGGACGAGCCCCTGCGCGACCGAGGCAGAGCTCGCATGGTTCCACGATCCGGCCTACATCGCCGCGTTGCGCGATGCGACCGAGTCCGGCGCCGTCGATCTGGCGACGCGCCGTCGATACGGCATCGGCACGATGGAAAACCCGCTGTTCCCGGGCGTCTTCGAGCGCGCCTCGACCAGCGTCGGCGGATCGATCCGGGCCGCGGAACTCGCCCTCGACGGGCACGTCGCGTTCCATCCTGCCGGCGGCACGCATCATGGACGCCGCGACCGCGCGAGCGGGTTCTGCTATTTCAACGATCCGGTGTTCGCGATCCTGCGCCTTCTGCAGGCCGGCCTCACGCGCGTCGCGTATGTCGACCTCGACGCCCACCATGGCGACGGCGTGCAGGATGCGTTCAGCGACGACCCACGCGTGCGGACGCTGTCGATCCACGAGGCGGGGCGCTGGCCGCATACGGGCCCCGCGTCGGACACAGGTGAAGGCCGGGCCTGCAACCTGCCCGTTCCGACCGCATGCAACGACGACGAGCTCCGGCTTCTGATCGACGAGGTGATCCTGCCGCTGGTGTCGCGCTTCGCTCCCGAAGCGGTCGTGCTCACCTGCGGCGGCGATGCGCTGGGCGACGACCCCCTGACCAGGATGGCGCTGACCAATGTCGCGCTGTGGGACGCCATCGAGCGGATCGTCCCGCTCGCGCCACATGCGGTGGTGCTGGGCGGGGGCGGCTACAATCCGTGGACGCTGACGCGCTACTGGACCGGATTGTGGGGACGCCTTTCCGGTCGCACGATCGCCGATGAGCTTCCAGCCGAGGGCCGCGAAATCCTCGAACGGCTGCATTGCGACCTGATCGACGACGAGGACATGCGTCCGCAGTGGTTGACCACGCTTGCCGATCCCCCGACCGCAGCTGCGGTGCGCACCGAGGTGTGGGCGTTGCGCGACGAGGTGCTGGGGCGCGTCGACGACGACCGGTGGCGGGCATTCGCGCCGGCACTGGCGGTAACGGCAGTTCCGGGAACGACGGCGCTCGGTGCCGCCCCTGTCGAAGCGGCAACCGTGCTGGAGGAGGTTTCGAGATGAGCTGGCTCCAATCCATTGCGGCCATCGAGGAGCTCGAGGACGCCGAACTCGACGCCGCCCTGATCGTCGACTTCGAGCGCGCGGGCGAATCGGTGCG
>DAHUXO010000179.1 GCA_027307095.1 Betaproteobacteria bacterium
GCGGTAGGGTCCGGTGCCGACCGGATGTGCCATCGCGCGGCCGCTTTCGTCGGCATAGGCGTCGATGACTTCGCGCGCGACCGCCGACGTGGGTTCGTGCGCGAGGATGTACGACAGGTTGTAGTCAGTGTGGGTGAGGTGGATCACCAGCGTGTATCGATCCGGTGTCTCGAGACCCGCCGCCGGCGCATCGTAGTCGAAGTGCCCCGATTTCCTCGCGGCGTCGGCGAGCGCGTCGAGCCCGACGATCTTGCCTTCGACCAGCCACGCCCAGGGCGAGCGCAGCTTCGGGTCGACCAGGCGCTTCAGCGAATACGCGAAATCGGCGGCGACGAGCTCGCGCTTCCTGCCCTTGAACGCCGGGTCGTCGGCAAAGAAGATGCCCTTGCGGATCGTGAGCGTGTAGGTCCTGCCCTGGTCGGTGATCTGCGGCAGTGCCTCGGCGGTCAGCGGCACGAGCTTCGACGGCCGCGCGAGGTAGTCGTAGGTGAGCAGCGTCTCGAAGATCGCCTGCTCGATCGTCCCCGAATAGAGGTCCTGCGCCCCGGCGGGGTCGAAGCCCGTTTCGGCGGCGGGAAACACCTGGCGGATCACCTTGGCCGGATCGGCCGGGTTGATCGGGTTGGCCGCAGCGGCGGGCTGGGCCGCCACTCGCGGGCTCGATGCGAGCGACAGCGCAGCAAACGCGAGCACGGCAATGCCCGGCAGCGCGACGGCGACGCGAAACGTGCCGGACGCGGCCCGGATCGACCATGTCACTGATGCGCCTCGACGTCGAGGTATACGAAATCGGCGTTGAGGATCGGGTGCTTCTTGTAGCCCAGGACCCAGGGGCGGATCAGCTCGTTGCGCTCGGGCGAGGTCTGCAGCACCCACGCGCCGTCGACTTCCATCTGCCGCGTCATGTCGAGATACAGGTGTTGGCGCTCGACGGAGTCGATCGGCAGCAGGTGAGCCTTCTCGTACATCGCGTCGTAGGCCTTCGACTCGTAGCAGCCGTTGTTGCTCTGCCCGGTGTTGGGGCCGTAGAGGAGCTGCAGGAAATCGTCGCCGTCGGGATAGTCCGCAGACCATGCCGCATCCCACATCATCAGCTTGCAGGCCTTCGCTGCCTTGAGCTCGTCGGGGAACTGGCCCTGCTGGAACTCCATGCGGATGCCGATCGCCTTCATCGACTTCAGCCACAGCTCGTCGCGTTCGCGATCCGCGGCGGTCGTGCCCGTTGCCATCCGCAGGGTCAGCGGCTTGCCGTCGGGAAGCGTCCGAAAGCCATCGGCGCCTTTCTTGTATCCGTAGTAGTCGAGCAGCTCGTTGGCGAGCACGGGATCGTACTGGTTGATGCTGCGGTAATCCGGGTCGTAGCCGACGACGCCATAGGGGATGGGCATCTGCGCCTGCACCGCCTGGCCCTTGTCGACGACGCGGATCTCCTCGGGCAGGTCGTAGCCCATGATCACGGCGCGGCGCAGCGCGATCTTCTCCTTCGAGAAGCCCCCGACCAGCGGATCGCGGAAGTTGAAGAACGCGTAGGTCACGCTCGGATCGATCGCGCGATACAGCTTCACGCCGTCGTTGACGAAAGCCGGCTTCAGGCGATTGCTGCTATCGAGCGCCTCCGCCCGAAAGGTCGCCGGCAGCGCCAGCAGGTCGAGTTGCTTCTTGCGAAATGCGAGCCAGCGCGACTGGTTCTCCTCGATGATCGAGATCTCGACGCGACCGATCTGCGGAATGGTCTTGCCTTTCATTTCGGCGGCGATCTGGCGATCCCACGGATTGTCTTCAGGCTGGAAGTTCCAGACGACCTTGCGGTAGCCGGGATTCGCCTCGAGCACGATCTTCGCCGCCCGCTGCCATTCCTTCAGCATGTAGGGCCCGGTTCCGACCGGATGCGCGTTCAGGTCCTGGGCGTACTTGTCGACGACTTCGCGCGCCACCGCTCCGAACGAGCTGTGCGCCAGCGTGTAAGGCAGCAGGTAGTCGGGATGCGTAAGCTTCAACCGCAGGGTGTACTTGTCGAGGGCGACGATGCCGGGCACCGTCGCGTCGTAATCGAACTTGCCGGTCTTCTTCGCTTTCTCGGTCTGCCGGTCGAGTCCCTCGAACCGGTCCGCGATCAGGAACGCCCAGGGCGAGCGGTTCGCCGGGTCCGCGAAGCGCTTCAGCGAATAGACATAGTCCTCGGCCGTCAGCTCCCGCGGCTTGCCGCCGAATGCCGGATCGGGGGTGAAGAAGATGCCTTGCTTCAGGTGGATCAGGTAGGTCCGCCCGCCGTCGGAGACCTCGGGCATGCCATCGGCGGTATCGGGGACGATCTTCGCCGGCCGCGCCATGTAGTCGTAGGTGTACAGCGTGTCGAAAATCGCCTCGATCACGACCGCCGAATAGAGATCCGATACGCGCGCCGGGTCGAAACCGGTTTCGGCGGCGGGAAACGCGATGCGCAGGACCTTGGCCGGATCGGCGGCGAGCGCCGTGGTGGTGGTGGCGATGAGCAGCGCAAGAATCCCCGCCAACACTCTGATACCACTGCGCATCAGGACCCCTCCCTGCCCAAAAGGCGGCGTAATGTACCATTTCCACGCATTGGCGCCCTTTCGCTCGGGCCCTGCGCTGACGCTGCGGTCGCCCGGGGCGCGGAGCGCCCGGATCGGAGCCATGCCGCCGGGCCCATCGCGCGGCGGACCACTGCGAGCCTTGCCGGCATGAGCAAACCGCCTTTCTGGGATGACGCGACACGCGAGCTCGCCTTGCGCGACCCCGTGCTGTCGCGCCTGATCGCGGCCTTCCCCGGCCTGCATCTCGCCCGCCGCGGCGACCCGTTCACCACCCTCGCGCGCTCGATCGTCGGCCAGCAGATCTCGGTCAAGGCGGCCCAATCCGTGTGGGATCGCGTCGTGGCCGCCTGCACCGAGCGCGGACGCGAGGCGAATTCGGCGCGGCTCGATCCGCAGCGCGTGCAGCGCAAGCGCATCGACACGCTGAGGGCCTGCGGGCTGTCGGCGAACAAGGCTTCGTACATACGCGACCTGGCGCGCCACTTCACGTCGGCGCGCCTCGACCCCGGGGTCTGGCCCGGCCTCGACGACGAATCGCTGATCGCGGAACTGGTCGACGTGAAAGGCATCGGGCGATGGACCGCCGAGATGTTCCTGATGTTCCACGAACTTCGCGCGGACGTGCTGCCGGTCGCCGACCTCGGCCTGCAGAAGGCGGTCGCCCTGCACTACTTCGGCGGCGAGCGACCGACCGCGGCGCAGATCCGGACGCTGGCCGAGAACTGGCAGCCGTGGCGCAGCGTCGCCACGTGGTACCTCTGGCGCTCGCTCGATCCGGTGCCGGTCGAGTACTGACTCAGTTCGCGACGATCGGCCCTCACACCTCG
>DAHUXO010000189.1 GCA_027307095.1 Betaproteobacteria bacterium
TACATGGAGGCGAAGTCGATCATCACCCGGCCTTCGGGTGGCCAGCGGCTCGCGCAGCACGGCTTCGTCGAGATCACCGGTATCGCATGGAGCGGCCACGGGAAGGTCGCCCAGGTCGACGTCTCGGTCGACGGCGGGAAAAACTGGGCGCGCGCGACACTGCAGGACCCGGTTCTCACCCGGGCGCTGACGCGGTTTCGCTACGCATGGAATTGGGATGGACGTCCCGCGACGATCCAGAGCCGTGCGGTCGACGAGACCGGGTACGTGCAGCCGAGCTTCGCAGAGCTTCTCAAGGTGCGCGGCGACAACGCGTTCTACCACAACAATGCGATCCAGCCCTGGCGGATCGCAGCGACCGGAGAGGTCACCAATGGCAATGTGTGAGCTTCGCCGGATGACTGGTCATGCTTGCCATCGCAGCGGCACGATTGCGCGGCACGCATTGAGCCTGGCTGCCCTTGTCGCATGGAACGCGGTGGCCGCGGCACCGGTGCACTACGCTATCGGGCGGCCTGCGACGGCAGCGGAGATCGCCGGATGGAACATCGATGTCGAGCCCGACGGAAAGAACCTTCCACCGGGAAGCGGCACGATCACGCGGGGCCACGAAGTCTTTGCCACCCAATGTGCCTCGTGCCATGGCCCGAAGGGAGAAGGCGGCATGGGCGACCGGCTGGTCGGCGGCGCGGGAACGCTGGCAAGCGAAAACCCGATCAAGACCGTCGGCAGCTATTGGCCGTACGCGACGACGCTGTTCGACTACGTGCGCCGCGCGATGCCGCTGAATGCGCCCCAGTCGCTTTCGAACGACGATGTCTACGCGGTATCCGGCTACGTTCTGTACCTCAACGGATTGATGCCGGAGAGCGCGGTCGTGGATGCGAAGTCATTGCTGGCGGTCAAGATGCCCAACCACGACCGCTTCGTAGGCGATCCCCGTCCGGACGTGCACGACCCGGGCTGCATGACGAATTGCTGACTGGCGGCACTCAAGGGGGTCGAGGACGACGAGGTCTGCCCGGCGGCCGGTCCCGCGTCGAGCTCCCGGCGTACGGGGGACACACGTTCTGACGATCGTGAGAGCCACCCGTGCGCGGCGCTCGTCCGGCGCTCCCGGTGCCGTCGCGAAGCCCGCGCCTCGATGGCTTGGCATCGACGCGCCGGGGTTCGCCAACCTTGCGGAGCAGGTTCCGTCGCCAAACTGCGATGACCGTCCGGACGGCTGCGCGATCTCCCTCATCGTCGTACACGGCATATCGCTGCCGCCGGGCGAGTTCGGCGGCGACGCGATACGGCGCCTGTTCACCAACCGCATCGATGCCTCGGCGCATCCGTATTACGCGACAATTGCCGATCTCCGCGTGTCGGCGCATTTCCTGATCCGACGCGACGGCGCGCTGCTGCAGTTCGTCGCCTGTGGGAAGCGTGCGTGGTACGCAGGCACATCGTCCTGGCGCGGTCGCGGAGCCTGCAACGACTATGCGGTCGGCATCGAGCTCGAGGGAACCGATGCCCTGCCTTACACCGGGCCGCAGTACGCGATGCTGTCCCGGCTCGTACGGGCGCTGCGCCGGCGCTATCCGATCGAGGACGTCGTCGGTCACAGCGACATCGCGCCGGGACGCAAGACCGACCCTGGGCCGGCCTTCGACTGGGAGCGCCTGGGACGTCTGCTCGGGCCGCGCAGGCAGCGCGCCCCGCGCTAGCCGCCAGCACCCGCCGGCCGAACGGCCGGAGGCGCCCGCCGGGCGGCCCCGGCGCCCCAAGCCGGGGGCCGAATGAAGGTATAATGGACGGTTTATGCGCTTCCTCGCGGACTATTTTCCGCTGTTCCTTTTTTTCCTCGCCTACAAGTGGCAGGGAATCTGGGTCGCCACCGCGGTGGCGATCATCGCATCGGTGCTGCAGATCGCCTGGCTGCATTGGCGCGGCGTGGTCTCGCCGGTGCACTGGCTGTCGCTGGCGATCATCGTCGTCTTCGGTGGAGCGACCTTGCTGCTGCACGACGACACGTTCATCAAGTGGAAGCCGACGGTACTCTACCTCGCGTTCGCTGGAACCCTCGCCGCGGGCAAGCTCCTGTGGCGTCGCGACTTGCTGGCGCTGGTGATGAAGGAGCTGCAATTGCCACCGGCGATCTGGACTCGCCTGACCTGGGCGTGGGTGCTGTTCTTCGGTGCGATGGCGCTCGCCAACTGGTACATCGCGTTCCACTTCCCGACTGCCACCTGGGTGAATTTCAAGGTCTGGGGCGGCATCGGACTGTTCGTCGCGTTCGCGGTCGTGCAGGGGCTGTTCCTGGCGCGTCACGTCATCGAGCCTTCGCAGTGAGCCTCGCCGCCACGCTCGAGCAGCGGCTCGCGCCGCTCGCCCCGGTCGAGCTCCGGATCCAGGACGACAGCGCGCAACACGCAGGCCATGCCGGCGCGGCATCGGGCGGCAGGCACTTTTCCGTCACGATCGTGTCGGAGCAATTCCACGGGCTTTCCCGCATCGCCCGCCACCGCGCGGTACTCGAGCGCGTTGGCGACCTGATTCCTCACCCGGTGCATGCGCTGGCGATTCGCGCCTACGCACCGGGCGAGACACATCCCTGACGAAAGGACGACCAAGATGAAACGCATGACGATTGCCGTTGCGGCTATGGCCGCGCTGTGCTCGACCGGCGCGCTGGCCCAGGCCGCCGCACCGGCGAAACCCGCCGCGGCCGCGAAAGCACCCGCCAAGGCGGCGAGCAACGAGAAGACGCTCTACACCCAGGCTCAGTTCGACCTGGTGCTGAAGCAGCAGCTCGCCAAGGGCGGGCAGGACTCCCCGGAACTGCGCAACGCGGTGAGAGAGAACCTCAACACGCTGTCGATGCTCGCCAGCGAAGCGAAGAAGCAGGGTCTCGACAAGGATCCCGACGTCAAGACCCAGCTCGACCTGAACTCCGAGAACATCCTGGCCAACGTCTACGTCGGCGACTGGCTCAAGAAGAACCCGGTTCCCGACGCCGAGCTCAAGAAGGAATACGATGCCCGGAAGGCACAGATGGGCGACAAGGAGTACAAGGTGCGCCACATCCTGGTCGACAAGGAAGACGAGGCGAAGGAGATCATCTCCGAGCTGCAGAAGGGCGCCAAGTTCGAGGACCTCGCCAAGGCGCGGTCCAAGGATCCCGGCTCGAAGGACAAGGGTGGCGAGCTCGGCTGGCAGTCCCCGGCGGGTTTCGTCAAGCCTTTTGCCGACGCGATGAAGGCAACGCCCAAGGGCAAGTTCAGCGCGGAGCCGGTGCACACCCAGTTCGGCTGGCACGTGCTCGAAGTCGAGGATGTCCGGGCGGCCAAGATCCCCACCTTCGAGGAAGCGAAGCCGCAACTCGAGCAAGGTGCCCAGGGACCATGGATCGAGAAGCACATCAAGGATCTGCGCGCGAAGAACGGCATCTGATTTCCTGACGCAAGGCCTATGACGAGGGCAGACCGCGCGCGGTCTGCCCCGTTTTTCCGAGAGACTGCCGCATCGTCAGGGTTCGGCATCCGAGGGACTTGCGGTCCGGCGTCCTGTTCTGCGCGACCGGCGTCCATTCGATCAACAATACAAACGTTCATCGCTCACGAATCACGACATGGACTGGTCCCTGCCCTACGCTTCGCACCGCCAACCGATCTTCGCCCGCAATGCGCTCGCGACGTCGCAGCCGCTGGCGACCCAGGCGGGCATCGCGATGCTGGCACGGGGCGGCAATGCGGTCGACGCGGCGCTCGCAACCGCGATCGCGCTGACCGTCGTCGAGCCCTGCAGCAACGGCATCGGTTCGGACCTGTTCGCGATCCTGTGGGATGGCGAGAGCCTCGCCGGGCTCAATGCATCCGGACGCGCGCCCGCGGGATGGTCTGCGCAACGTCTCGCCGGCCATGCGGCGATGCCGCAGCGCGGCTGGGAGACCGTCACGATTCCGGGCGCGGTTTCGGGTTGGGTCGCGCTGTCGAAGCGCTACGGCAAGCTCCCTTTCGGCGACCTGTTCGAGCCCGCGATCCGGTACGCCCGCGACGGCTACCCGGTGTCGCCCGTGATCGCGGGCAAATGGCAGCTCGCGGCACCGCTGATGCCGCAGGGGCTGGGCTGGCAGGAGCATTTCCTGATCGGGGATCGCGCGCCGAAGCCGGGCGAGCGCTGGGCATCCCCCGCGATGGCCCGAACGCTCGCGTCGATCGCAGCGACCGCCGGCGAGGCCTTCTATCGCGGCGATCTCGCCGATGCGATGGCCACGCACTCGAAAGCGAACGGTGGCGCCCATACCCGCGCCGATTTCGAGGCCCACAGGGCGGATTGGGTGACCCCAATCTCGATCGACTACCGCGGCACCACGATTCACGAGATTCCGCCCAACGGCCAGGGCATCGCCGCGCTGATGGCGCTGGGCATGCTCGAGTCCTTCGACATCGGATCGATGCCCCCGGACTCGGTCGCGAGCCAGCACCTTCAGATCGAGGCGCTGAAGCTCGCATTCGCGGACGCCCATCGCTACGTCGCCGATCCGAAGTCGATGACCGTCACGCCCGCGGCGATGCTCGACCGCGACTACCTGCGCGAGCGTGCGCGGCTGATCGACCCGAAGCGCGCGCAGGCCTACGGACCGGGCGAGCCACCGAAAGGCGGCACCGTCTACGTCTGCGCGGCGGACGCCGGCGGCATGATGGTGTCGCTGATCCAGTCGAACTACATGGGCTTCGGGTCCGGCGTCGTCGTGCCGGGCACGGGGATCAGCCTGCAGAACCGGGGCGCGGGCTTCTCGCTGCAACGCGGCCATCCGAACGAGATCGCCGGCGGCAAGCGCCCGTATCACACGATCATTCCCGGCTTCGCGACGCGCGCCGGCAAGCCGCTGATGGCTTTCGGCGTCATGGGCGGGCCGATCCAGCCACCCGGGCACGTTCAGACCCTGGTGCGGATGATCGACCATGCGATGAATCCCCAGGCCGCGCTAGACGCGCCGCGCTGGAAAGTGAACGCCGGACGGTCGATCGATCTCGAGAGCTCGGCGTCGGACGATTTGCGCCAGGGGTTGATCGCGCTGGGCCACGCGATGGAATCGATTCCCGATTCCTACATGGACTTCGGCGCGGGCCAGGTGATCATGCAATCGGACGCCGGATACATCGCCGCGTCCGACCCGCGACGCGACGGTCAGGCCGCGGGGTTCTGAACCGGCTCGGCAACGCTGCGGGTCCAGCTGGTCGGCGGCTGTGCAGCCCTTTCAGCACTCGCGCCGCTTGAGGGTCGAAAGAGGCAGCAGCTCCGGCAGGTCGAGCCGCCTGCGGTCGGCCTCGACCGCCGGGAGCGGGGCCGTACGCCGCATCGTCGCGCGGCTGCGCTGCGCGAGCTCCTGGTAGCTGCGCGTCCCGTCGACCTTCCAGGCCATTTCCTGGTCGGTCAGCTCGCGCAGGACGCGCGCGGGGATTCCGGCAGCCAGCACACGCGGCGGCACCACCATCCCTGCCTTGACGAAGGCCATCGCCGCGACGATCGCGGACTCGCCGATCTCGGCATTGTCGTTGACGACGGCATTCATCCCGACCAGAGCATTGCGCCTGACGATGCATCCGTGCAGGATCGCGCCGTGGCCGATGTGGCCCTCCTCCTCGACGATCGTATCGGTGCCCGGAAAGCCGTGCATCACGCAGACGTCCTGCACGTTGGCACCCGCGCGCAGCTCGATCCTGCCGAAGTCGCCGCGCAGCGACGCGCAGGGACCGACGTAGCAGTTCGCCGCGACGATCACGTCGCCGATCAGCACCGCGCTGGGATGCACGAACGCCGTCGGGTCGACGACCGGCGTCACGCCATTGATCGAATAGACATTCGGTTCCATCGGATCTCCATGTCGCAGACCCGGGCGCGCGTGGCGGGAATGCGAATCCGAGCGCGGCGTCCGCGCATCAACCCACCCAGCGCCTCGCGTTAGCGAACATCCGGTACCACGGCGAAAGCTCGCCCCAGTCGCGTGGGTGCCACGACATCTGCGCGCTGCGGAAGACGCGCTCCGGATGTGGCATCAGGACCGTGAAGCGTCCATCCGCCGTCGTGAGTCCCGTGATGCCCTCCGGCGAGCCGTTGGGATTGCAGGGATACACCTCGGTCGCGCGCCCCCGGTGGTCGGCGAAGCGCAGAGCGACGTACGGTCGCGCCGCCGCGAGCTGGGCTGCGTCGCGGAATTCCGCGTAGCCCTCGCCGTGCGCCAGTGCCACCGGCAGCAGGCTCCCCTCCATTCCCTGGAAGAACAGCGAAGGCGTGGCGAGCACCTCGAGCAGAACCAGGCGCGCCTCGAACTGCTCCGACGCGTTGCGAACGAAATGCGGCCAGTGGCCGCTGCCGGGAACGATCTCGTGCAGGTTGCTCATCATCTGGCAGCCATTGCACACGCCCAGCGCGAAGGTGTCGCCGCGAACGAAGAACGCGGCGAAAGTGTCGCGCAGCCGCGCGTTGAACAGGATCGACTTCGCCCAGCCCTCGCCCGCCCCCAGCACGTCGCCGTACGAGAATCCGCCGCCGGCGACGACGCCGCGAAACTCGGCGAGTGACCGGCGGCCATCGGCGAGGTCGCTCATGTGGACGTCGAATGCGTCGAAACCCGCGCGCGTGAACGCCGCCGCCATCTCGACCTGGCCGTTGACGCCCTGCTCGCGCAGGATCGCAACCCGTGGGCGCGCGCCGACCCCGATGAACGGGGTCGCGGGATCCTCGTCGATAGCGAAGCCGACGCGCGGCGCGAGGCCCGGATCGTCCGTGTCCGCGATCCGTGCGTACTCCTGGTCCGCAGCCTGCGGGTTGTCGCGCAGGCGCTGCATCGCGTGCGTCGTCGACGACCACGCGCGATGCAGGTCGACTCGCGCCTCGTCGAGCACCGTTGCGGTGCCATGGCGGACGGTGATGCGGTCGCCCCTGGCGGGCGTGCCGACGACCTGTGCGGTGATCCCCGCGCCATGCGCCCGTGCGAGCACGGCGGCTGCACCGCCGGCCGCGACCTGGACGACCGCGCCGAGCTCCTCCGCGAACAGCGACGCCAGCGCGTCCGCGCCGTCGGCGGGCAGCACGATGTCGAGCGCGCAGCGCGAGGCGAACGCCATCTCCGCCAGCGTGACGAAGATGCCGCCGTCGCTGATGTCGTGATAGGCGAGCAGCAGTGCGTCGCCATGCAGCGCCTGCACCAGCGCGAAGAATGCCGAAAGGCGCGACGGGACATCGAGGTCGGGGCACTCGTCGCCCAGCTGTCCGTGGACCTGCGCGAGCGCCGACGCGCCGAGGCGCCGCCTGCCGTCGGCGAGGTCGAGGTGCAGCAGCAGCGTGTCGCCGGCGTCGAGACGCAACAATGGCGTGAGACAGGCGCGTGTGTCCGCCACCGGCGCGAACGCCGACACGATCAGCGACACCGGGGCGGTCACTGCCTTGTCGGCATCGCCATCGCGCCAGGTCGTGCGCATCGACAGCGAATCCTTGCCGACCGGAATCGCCAGTCCGAGCGGGATGCACAGATCGATCGCCACCGCGCGCACGGTGTCGTAGAGCGCCGCGTCCTCGCCCGGCTGCCCCGCCGCCGCCATCCAGTTGGCCGACAGCTTGACCTCGCACAGATCGCGTATGCGCGCCGCCGCCAGGTTGGTGATCGCCTCGGCGACCGCCATGCGCCCCGATGCGGGCGCGTCGATCAGCGCGACCGGCGACCGCTCGCCCATCGCCATCGCCTCGCCTGCATGACCCGCGAAATCGGCGAGGGTCACCGCGACGTCGGCGACCGGCACCTGCCACGGACCGACCATCGGATCGCGTGCGCAGAGTCCTCCGACAGTGCGATCGCCGATCGTGACCAGGAAGGTCTTGTCGGCGACTGCGGGGAGCTGCAGCACCCGGTATGCGGCGTCGCGAACCCGGACGCCGCGAAGGTCGAGCGACGGCAAGGCACGCGCGATGCGCCTGGCATCACGCTGCATCTTCGGCGGCTTGCCGAGGATCACGTCGAGAGGGACGTCGACCGGCGCGTTGCCGAAATGCGGGTCGTCGACGACGAGGCGGCCCTCCCCGTTCGCGCGGCCGACGACCGCGTAGGGACAGCGCTCGCGGGTGCAGATCGCATCGAAGCGACCGAGGTCGGCCGGTGCAATCGCCAGCACGTAGCGCTCCTGCGCCTCGTTGCACCAGATCTCGCGCGGGGACATGCCGGGCTCCTCCGACGGAACCGCCCGCAGGTCGCAGCTGCCGCCGACGCCACCGCCGTGCACGAGCTCGGGAAGCGCGTTGGACAGTCCGCCGGCGCCGACATCGTGGATCGAGGCGATCGGATTGGTCGCGCCGAGCTGCCAGCAGCGGTCGATCACCTCCTGCGCGCGGCGCTCCATTTCGGCATTGCCGCGCTGCACGGAATCGAAATCGAGGTCGGCAGTGTTCGCGCCGGTCGCCATCGACGACGCGGCACCGCCGCCCATGCCTATCAGCATCCCTGGCCCGCCAAGCTGGATCAGCAGCATCCCTTCCGCCAGCGGGTGCTTGCGCACGTGGGCGTCGGCGATGTTGCCCACGCCGCCGGCGATCATGATCGGCTTGTGATACCCCCGCCATTGGCCGTCGACTTCGAGCTCCAGGGTCCGGAAGTAGCCGGCGAGATTGGGCCGCCCGAACTCGTTGTTGTACGATGCCGCCCCGATCGGCCCCTCGGTCATGATCGAGAGTGCCGATGCGATGCGATCCGGCTTGCCGATCCAGGACCGCGGCGCGCGAGCGCCGCCTTCGATTTCCTGTCCCCCTCCGGGAGAGGGCCTTGGGGCGCGGGGCAGCTCCCAGGGCTGGGGCAACTCCGGGATCCTCAGGTCCGACACCGTGTAGCCGACCAGTCCCGCCTTCGGCTTGGCGCCCCTGCCCGTGGCGCCCTCGTCGCGGATCTCGCCTCCGGCGCCGGTCGCCGCGCCCGGGAACGGCGCGATCGCCGTCGGGTGGTTGTGGGTCTCGACCTTCATCAGGATCTCGGCGCGTCCGCGATGCGCGGCATAGCGCCCGCCGGCGTCGGGATGGAAGCGATCGACGACCGCGCCTTCGATGACCGACGCGTTGTCCTCGTACGCGACGAGCGTGCCCTGCGGATGAGCGGCATGGGTCGCGCGGATCATCGCGAACAGGCTCTGTGGCACTTCGAGGCCGTCGATGCGCCAAGTAGCGTTGAAGATCTTGTGCCGGCAGTGCTCGGAGTTGGCCTGCGCGAACATCATCAGCTCGACGTCGGTCGGATCGCGGCCGACGCGCTCGAACGCCCGCGCCAGGTAATCGATCTCGTCGCCGGTCAGTGCCAGACCCAGCCCGCGGTTCGCCTCGTCGAGCGCGCTGCGCCCGCGCGCGAGCAGCGCGACCGTCGCCATCGGGCGCGGCGCCACATGGCCGAACAGGACCTTCGCGTCGTCCACGCCGTCGAGGATCGCCTCGGTCATGCGATCGTGGACCAGCGGCAGCAGCGCCGCGCGATCGGAAGCCGCGACCGGAGCGCGGTCGATCGTGCCGATGTCGTAGGCGATGCCGCGCTCGATGCGCGCAATGGCGTCGAGCCCGCAGTTCTTCGCGATGTCGGTCGCCTTCGACGACCATGGCGATATCGTCCCCGGCCGCGGGACGACGAGGAGCTTGCCGTCGCTCGCCTCGCCACCCCGATCGGTCGGCCCGTAGGTCAGCAGACGCTCGAGGGTCGCGCGCTCGTCGTCGCACAACGGACGCAGCGTCTCGGCGAGATGCCAGTAGCGCGCGGAAACCGACGCGATCCGGTGGTCCGGACACGTGGCGTCGAGGGAAGCCCGAAGCTTGGCGATGCGGAACGGGGACAGTGCTGCACGTCCGCGCAGTGCGAGAATCTCGGGCATTGGCCTTTCGCAGCAGGCGAAAACGCAATTATAGCTGCGCGCGCCCTGCCACCTGCCCATGGCGCACGCGAGGACCGGCGCCCCATCGCCCGGGCCTCCTTCCGCACCCTCAGTGGTGCAGGATCTTGGCGAGGAACTGCTGCGCGCGCTCGGACCGCGGCTTGCCGAAGAAGTCCGCCTTCGCCGCGTCCTCGACGATGCGTCCCGCGTCCATGAAGATCACGCGGTTCGCGACCCGGTTGGCGAACCCCATCTCGTGGGTGACGACCATCATCGTCATGCCGTCCTTGGCGAGTTGCACCATGACGTCGAGCACCTCGTTGATCATCTCGGGATCGAGCGCGGAGGTCGGCTCGTCGAAGAGCATGCAGATCGGGTCCATCGACAGGGCACGTGCGATCGCCACCCGCTGCTGCTGGCCACCCGAGAGCTGGCCGGGAAACTTGTCCTTGTGCGCCGACAGCCCCACGCGCTCGAGATAGCGCACGCCTCGCGCATCGGCCTCGTCCTGCGTGCGCCTGAGCACCTTGACCTGCGCGAGCGACAGGTTCTGGCGCACGCTCAAGTGCGGAAACAGCTCGAAATGCTGGAACACCATCCCGACGCGCGCCCGCAGCTTGGGCAGGTTGGTCTTCGGGTCGTTGACCTTGATCCCGTCGACCCAGATCTCGCCCTGCTGCACGGGCTCCAGCGCATTCACGGCCTTGATCAGCGTCGACTTCCCCGACCCCGACGGCCCGCAGACGACGATCACTTCGCCCTTGTCGACGCTGGTCGTGCAGTCGGTCAGCACCTGGAAGCTGCCGTACCACTTGGAAACGTTGCGGATCTCGATCATCGGCATCGCGCGCGGGTCCCGGGTCAGGATCTGGTTGGAGGATGGCGGCCTGCGAAAGCGTCGTCGATCAGCGGACGATCGCGATCCTGCGCTGCAGGCGCTTGACGAGATACGATCCTGCGACGCAGATGACGAAGTAGACGAGCGCAGCGAACACGTACATCTCGACGAAGCGACCGTCGCGCTCGGCGACCTTCGACGCCGCGCCGAGGAAGTCGGTGATCGACAGCACATAGACCAGGGAGGTGTCCTGGAACATGATGATCGTCTGGGTGAGCAGGATTGGCAGCATGTTGCGGAACGCCTGCGGCAGTACCACCCTGGCCATCGTCTGCCAGTAGTTGAGGCCCAGCGCATAGCCTGCCCAGACCTGGCCGCGCGCCACCGACTGGATGCCGGCGCGCATGATCTCCGCGTAGTACGCCGCCTCGAACATCGAGAAGGTGATCACCGAGGACAGGAACGCCCCGACTTGGACCGGCCGGCTGGCGCCGATGATCCACGCGCCGATGTAGGGCACCAGAAAATAGAACCAGAAGATGACGAGCACCAGCGGCACCGAGCGCATCAGGTTGATGTAGCCGGTGGCGAGGAGCGACAGCGCCTTGATGCTCGACAGGCGCATCATCGCGAGCAGCGTGCCGAAGAAGACGCCGAGGACGATGGCCAGCGCCGTCAGCGTCAGCGTGAACGTCATCCCCACCTTCAGGAGGTAGGGCAGGTTGCGCAGGATGACGCCGAAGTCGAAGGGTCCGAACACGCGTCCGCTCCGCTGCCGCGCCCGATTCTCTCAGTGGCCGCCGCCCTGCACCGCAGGGCCGATGAATCCGGGGACGGCGACGCGCTTCTCGAGCCAGCGCATCGCGAACACGACGCCGACATTGACGACGACGTAGATGATCGTCGCCGCCGTGAACGCCTCGAACACCTGGAAGCCGAACTCCTGCATCGCCCGCGCCGCCGCGGTCAGCTCGACGACGCCGATGGTGAGCGCCACCGACGAGTTCTTGATGATGTTCAGGAACTCCGACGTCAGCGGTGGCAGGATGATCCGGAACGCCACCGGAAGGAGAACGAAGCGATAGGTCTGCGGCAGCGTCAGGCCCAGCGCGGTACCCGCCATCTGCTGGCCGCGAGGCAGGGCCTGTATCCCCGCGCGCACCTGCTCGGCGACACGCGCCGCGGTGAACGTGCCGAGGCACAGCACGGCCGGCACGAACGATGCCCAGGGTGGCGGCATCTGCTTGATCGCGTCCCCCATTGCCTTCGGCAGGAACTCGGGGAACACGAAGTACCACAGGAACATCTGGACCAGCAGCGGGATGTTGCGGAACAGCTCGACATAGCCGTTGGCGAGCCTCGCCGCCCACTTGCGCGGCGTCGTCCGGATCACGCCGAGGACGGACCCGATCACCAGCGCGAGGATCCACGCCGACAGCGCCGTCGCGAGCGTCCACATCAGCCCGACCAGCAGCGTATGCAGGTAGGTGCCCGTGCCCTCGGGCGTCAGCGCCCAGAAGATCTTCCAGTTCCAGTGGTAGCTCACCCGGGCGTCCTCGCCACAGCAGCTTGCCTATCAGCGGGCCGATGCGCAACGGGGGGCCGGCACGCCCCCGTCGCCGGATCACCGGGTCGCGTCGGCCCTACTCGTAGACCTTCGGGTCGGGCGAATCGGTCGGATTCGCGAACACCTTCTTCAGCGAGTCGCTGATCGGGAAGTCGAGCACGATGCCCCTGGGCGGAATCTTGCTCAGGAACCACTTGCCGTAGATCTTCTCGATCTCGCCGCTCTTGTAGAGCTTGGTCATCGCATCGTCGACGACCTTCTTGAACTCGGGGTCGTCCATGCGCAGCATCAGGCTGTACGGCTCGAGGCCGAGACTCGCCGACGAGATGTGGAAGTCTGCGGGATCCTTCGAGTTCGCGACCAAGCCGTAGAGCAGGATGTCGTCCATCAGGAAGGCCTTGGCGCGCCCCGTCTCGACCATCAGGAACGCCGCCGGGTGGTCGTTCGCCGCCAGGATGTTCATCCCCATCTTGTCGGCGGAGTTGAGCTCGTTCAGCGCCTTGATGTCGGTGGTCCCGGCCGTCGACACGACGGTCTGGCCTTTCAGGTCGGCGATCGTGTCCATGTGCGCGGATTTCTTCGCGACATAGCGGTACTTGATCACGAAATAGGTCATGCCGAAATCGACCTGCTTCTTGCGCTCGGCGTTGTTGGTCGTCGATCCGCACTCGAGGTCGATGGTGCCGTTCGCCATCAGCGGAATCCGCGTCGACGGCGTCACCGGGTTCAGGGCGACCTTGAGGTTCGGCATGTTCAGCTTCGCCTTGACCGCGTCGACGACCTTGTAGCAGATGTCCATCGCATAGCCGATCGGCTTCTGGTTCTCGTCGAGGTACGAGAACGGGATCGACGCCTCGCGGTAGCCGATGGTGATCGTGCCCGTGTCCTTGATCTTCTTCAGCGTGCCCGTGTCCTGCGCGAGGACGGGCGCCGCGACCAGTGCCAGCGCGGCGAGCAGCAGCGGAAGCTCGAGCTTTCTCATGGGGGTGACTCCCTGGATGTTCTTGTCGGTTCGGCGCGCCCCGGATGCGGCGGCCTGTGACCGGTCGATTCTACGGGGGGCCGACTCGATTGTCCAAGGCGCCGCCGGCGTACCATGGCACACCGGCTTCCGGGCGATGCCCGGGTCCCGGTCGCAGTTCCCGACGCGATGCCCCTGTCTCCGATCCTGACCATTCCGGCGCTGCGCACCATCGAAGGGCGCCACGCGCACGAGCCGCTGATGGAACGCGCCGGCGCCGCCGCGGCCGAAATCGCCGCCGCAATGCTCGGATCCGGGCGCGGGCCGGTCGTCGTCCTCGCCGGTCCGGGCAACAATGGCGGCGATGCGTACGTCGTCGCGCGTAGGCTGCGCGAGCGCGGCGTCGACGTCAACGTCGTCGCGGCCGGCGAGATCGCGGCGCTTCCGCCGGATGCGGCAGCGGCGTGCCGGAGCCTGCGCGCGACCGGCGCGGAACGGCTCGCGGCCCCCCCGGCCG
>DAHUXO010000198.1 GCA_027307095.1 Betaproteobacteria bacterium
GGCGCGGCCACCCGCGGCCGATCCGACCGGCGGCAGCCGCCGGCCGTCGGAAAACCACGGGGAAGCGCGGCACGGGGTGGCGCACCGGCCCCGGCGGAAGGGCGCAGCCCCCGCAGGCGTCCGATGCGATTATTCGACGCCGCCGCTGCGCATTCCTACGCTGCCCGCCGTCGCGCTGGAGCCTACGCTCGACTCATCGACAACGACCCTCGGCCGACGTCCGACACGCTCACAAGGCGGGTTTCCTCCGACCGCGGCGGCACGCTCGAATGGAAGTCCCGATCGCCGCCAGAGCGGCTGCCGCCGCGGAATTTTTTGGAGGACCCGCAGCTGCGTGGTCCGACGGTGCGCTACCGGCCGTCGAGCCAAAGCCGGCGCAGCGTCGGTGAAACGGAGAGGGAGATCACGACGATGAAGCCACCCGCGGACCTCGAATTCCAGCGCGGCATCCTGGCGCAACTGCTGCGCAGGTTCTCGCGGCGCGCGCCCGACCGCGCCGCACTCGTCGCGCTTCGCCTGGTGCTGCTCTGCGCCGCGCTGCTGGTCGCGATTCCTTGGTTTATCGTCAAGGGTCCCGTCGTGATGTCGCCCGCGGTCCCCGCGTTCACGCAGGCGGCCGAGGACGGCCGGGTGACGCTGCACGCCGCGGCGGTGGAGGCGCGTCCCGCGATCGTCATTCGGAGCACGCGCACTGCCCCGCCGAAGTGACGGATTTGAAGATGGCAGGCGCGAACACGCGCCGGTCTTGCGGTCGAAACCAGAGGGAGATTGCCACGTTCACACGCATTCGCAGCGCTGCTCTTGCCGCAACGTTGCTGGTCGCGAGCACGGCCGCTGCGCCCGCAATGGCCGCGAGCGTCACCGCCGTCGAGTACTACCACGTCCCGACCGAGCATTACTTCGTCACCGCGAACCCGGCGGAAGTCGCGTTCCTCGATGCGAAAACCGAGTGGCAATGGTATCGGACCGGCCTGCGCTACCGGGTCTCCGATGGGCCAGGCGACGGTCTCGTTCCGGTGTGCCGCCACTACACCGCGGCGTTCGCTTCGCGGCCGACGCACTTCTATTCCACCTCGACGGCAGAGTGCAATGCGGTCGCCGCCAACCCGGTTTGGACGGACGAGGGCATCGCGTTCTACGTGCCGAAGGCAGACCCGCAGGGGCAATGCGGTGCCGCCGCGGTTCCGGTGTACCGGCTCTACAACAACGGTCGCAACGGTGCACCGAACCACGCGTACACCCCTCACGCGGCGCAGCGCACGGCTCTTCGCGAGGCAGGCTTCACGGAGGAGGGCATTGCGTTCTGCGTTCCGACGGCGACACCGGAAGAAGCGCTGGTCCGCACCGCCCTCCTCGCCGGCACGCGCTGGTCCCTGCCTGCAAGTCCGCTGTACTACGATGGCGGGGACATCTCGACGACGTTCGCTTCGTCGGTGACCGCGCAGCTTGCACGGTATCTCCGCTCCGCGGGCGGCCCCGAGTTGCCTTACGGCATCGTTCATGCCGTCAACTCGGCTTGGGGCGGCGCCGCGGGATGGGACCCCCTGAGCAATGCCTACGCCATCGTCGGCGGCGCCGGTATGGACGGCGACGCCATTGCCGGCGCCGGCTGGCTGCTCGATTCGGCCGAAGGCCCGACGGGACCTGCGTGCGCCTTCATGATTCTGCGCAACCCGGCGAACTACTACGGCCACCCGTTCCAGCAAATCGTCTGGACCGGCTGCGCCGAGGTGACGGCGCAGAAGCTCTGAACCTCGCCGCCGGACGCAGCGGCGCGATTGCCTCGACCGTGACTGCCGGCCGCCGGGCTGTGGCCGGCGGCCGGCCTCAGACCAGCACGCGCTCGATGCCTCCGCGGTTCGCGCGGGTCACGTAGTCGGCCATCCAGTTCTCGCCCAGCAGGCGCCGGGCGAGCTCGACGACGATGTAGTCCGCGTCGGTCCCTGCATCCTCGGAAAATCGCGACAGGCCCTGCAGGCACGACGGGCACGACGTCAGCACCTTGACCTTGCCTTCGAATCCGTCGCTGCGCAGCTTCGCCGCGCCGTCGCGCATTTCCTCCTCCTTCCTGAACCGGACCTGCGTCGAGATGTCGGGACGCGACGTCGCGAGCGTCCCCGATTCACCGCAGCAGCGGTCGGACAGCGCGACGGGGGCGCCCATCAGCGTGGCTGCGACCTTGAGCGGCTGGTGGACCTTGATCGGCGTATGGCAGGGGTCGTGGTACATGTAGCGAACCCCTTCCACGCCCTCGAGCCCCACGCCTTTCTCGACCAGGTACTCGTGGATGTCGAGCAGGCGGCACCCCGGGAAGATCTTCTCGAATTCGTACTTCTGCAGCTGGTCGAGGCAGGTTCCGCACGAGACGATGACCGTCCTGATGTCGAGGTAGTTGAGGGTGTTGGCCACGCGATGGAACAGCACCCGGTTGTCGGTAATGATGCGCTGGCCCTTGTCGTGATTGCCTGCCGCCGTCTGCGGGTAGCCGCAGCAGAGGTAGCCGGGCGGCAGCACGCATTGCGCGCCGACGTGGTAGAGCATCGCTTGCGTCGCGAGGCCGACCTGCGAGAACAGGCGCTCCGATCCGCAGCCCGGGAAATAGAACACCGCGTCGGCGTCGTCGCTCATCTTCGCGGGATCGCGGATGATCGGGATGATCGCGGGGTCCTCGACGTCGAGCAGCGCGCGCGCGGTGCGCTTCGGGATCCCCGCCGGCATCGGCTTGTTGACGAAATGGACGACCTGCGCCCTGATCGTGGTCGCCCCTGTCGTCGCCGGCGGATGCTGCGTCTGCGCGCGCGCGCGCCCCATGCGCTTCACGACCGAATGCGCGAGGCGCTGCGCCCGGTAGCCCCAGTCGATCATCACCTTCTTCGCGAGCTTGATCGTCGCCGGATCGGTCGCGGTCAGGAAGAACATCGCGGCGGCCGTTCCCGGCCGGAACTTCGCCCTGCCTTCCTCGCGCAGCAGGTTGCGCATCGCGATCGAAACGTCGCCGAAGTCGATGTCGACCGGGCAGGGGTTGTAGCACTTGTGGCAGACGGTGCAATGGTCGGCGACGTCCCCGAACTCGTCGAAATGCCGCAGCGAGACGCCGCGGCGCGTCTGCTCCTCGTAGAGAAACGCCTCGGTCAGGAGCGACGTGGCCAGGATCTTGTTGCGCGGGCTGTAGAGCAGGTTCGCGCGCGGCGAATGCGTCGCGCAGGGCGCCTTGCACTTGCCGCAGCGCAGGCAGTCCTTGATCGAGTCGGCGATCTTCCCGATCGCGCTCTGCTCGAGGATCAGGCTCTCGTGCCCGATCAGGGCGAATGACGGCGTGTAGGCGCTCGTCAGGTCGGCGGGCAGCGAGGGCAAGCGCAGCAGCTTGCCGCGGTTGAAGCGCCCTTCGGGATCGACGCGCCGCTTGTACTCGGCGAAAGGCGCGAGCTCGTCGTCGGACAGAAACTCGAGCTTGGTGATGCCGATGCCGTGCTCGCCCGAAATCACTCCCCCCAGCTCGCGCGCGAGCGCCATGATCCTGGCCACCGCGGCGTTCGCCTCGCGCAACATCGCGTAGTCGTCGGAATTGACCGGCAGGTTCGTGTGGACGTTGCCGTCGCCCGCGTGCATGTGCAGCGCGATGAACACGCGGCTGCGCAGGACCTCGGCATGGATCACGCTGCATTGCGCCGCGAGCGGCCCGAACGTGCGCCCGGCGAAGGTGGCTTCCAGAGGGGCCTTGAGCTCGGACTTCCACGACACGACCGCGTCGTGGCTCTGCAACGCCGGGAAGGTCGTGTCGATGCGGTCGAGCAGGTCCTGCCAGCGCGCACGCACCGTGGCGACCAGCGCGCGCGCGTCGGCCAGCGCCGCATCGAGCTCCTCGTCGGTCGGACGCGCCTCGCTGCCGGGCCGCCACAGGTGCTCGGCATCGGGTGCGGCGAGGAAGGCGTCGAGCCGGTCGGCGAGCTTCAGCTTGTTGCCGATCGACATCTCGATGTTGAGACGCTCGATGCCGTCGGTGTAGTCGCCGAGCCGCTCGAGCGGAATGACGACGTCCTCGTTGATCTTGAACGCGTTCGTATGCCTCGCGATCGCGGCGGTGCGCGAGCGGTCGAGCCAGAACTTCCTGCGCGCCTCCGGGGAGACGGCGACGAAACCCTCGCCCCCGCGCGCATTGGCGATGCGGATCACTTCCGAGGCGGCCTTCGCGACGGCATGGTCGGATTCGCCGACGATGTCGCCGATCAGGACCATCTTCGGCGAACCGTGACGCTTGGCCTTGGTCGAGTAGCCGACGGCCTTGACGTACCGCGAATCGAGGTGCTCGAGTCCCGCGAGCTGCACGCACGCCTCGCCCGCGCGGTCGGCCGCGGCGTCGAGATATCTCTTGATCTCGACGATCGCCGGCGTCGACTCGCGCGCCTGGCCGAAGAACTCCAGGCAGACGGTGCGGATCGCCGCCGGCATCCGGTGCAGGATGAAGCGCGCGGCGACGATGATGCCGTCGCAGCCTTCCTTCTGCACGCCGGGGAGGCCGGCGAGGAACTTGTCGGTGACGTCCTTGCCGAGCCCCAGCTTGCGGAACAGTCCGCCGGAGATCGTCAGCGCCTCGGTGCGCAGCAGCGTCCTGCCGTCCTCGCCGTACCACTTGAGCTCGAAGCTCGCGTGCGTCGCGTCGTGGATCTTGCCGAGGTTGTGGTCGAGTCGGGTGACCTCGAGCCACTGTGCATCGGGCGTCACCATGCGCCAGGACGCCAGGTTGTCGAGCGCCGTTCCCCACAGCACGGCTTTCTTGCCGCCGGCATTGACCGCGACATTGCCGCCGATGCACGACGCGTCCGCCGACGTCGGGTCGCAGGCGAACACCAGTCCGTTCGCGTCGGCGATGTCCATCGCCCGCCGCGTGACCACGCCCGCGCCGCAGTCCACCGTCGGCGTCGGTTCCGAGTGCCCGGGGAGCACGACGTGCTCGACTCCCGACAGCCGCTCGAGCTTCTCGGTGTTGATGACGGCGGAGCGCGCGTCGAGCGGGATGGCGCCTCCGGTGTAGCCGGTTCCGCCACCGCGGGGGATGATCGTGAGGCCGAGTTCGATGCAACCCTGCACGATGCCCCGCACCTCCTCCTCGGTGTCGGGGTGCAGGACGACGAACGGATACTCGACGCGCCAGTCGGTCGCGTCGGTCACGTGCGACACCCGCTGCAGTCCGTCGAAGGTGACGTTATCGCGGCGGGTGTAGCGCCCCAGCGTGCGCAGCACGCGCTTGCGCAGTTCCGCGGTTTCGGGGAACCACCGGGCGAAACGGTCGACGGCGGCGCGCGCTGCAGCGATCAGCTGCGCGACGCTCGCGTCGCGCGCAGCGTCGGCGTTGGCGACGCGCCGCTTGTCGACTTCGTTCAGACGGTGATGCAGCGCATCGACGAGGAGCCTGCGCCGGCGCGGGTTGTCGAGCAGGTCGTCCTGGAGATACGGGTTGCGTTCGACGACCCAGATGTCGCCGAGCACTTCGAAGAGCATCCGCGCGGAGCGGCCGGTGCGCCGTTCGCTGCGCAGCTCGTCGAGCTGCGCCCACATCGGCGCGCCGAGCAGGCGGATGACGATCTCGCGGTCGGAGAACGACGTGTAGTTGTACGGAATCTCGCGCAGCCGGGACGATTCCGTGCGCGAATCCTGCGTGGCCTCGACAGGTTCGCCGGGTGCATTCATGGGAGCCGACGATGATACCGCAGCGGGCGTTCAACCGACGTCGCGCCGGTAGCCGATCGCCTCGGCGACGTGCGCGCCCTCGATCGCGTCGCTGCCCACGATGTCGGCGATGGTGCGGGCGACCTTGACGATGCGGTGATGCCCGCGCGCGGACAGGAACAGCTTCGACATCGCCTGCGCGAGCAGGCGCTCGGCAGGCGCCGACAGCACGCAATGCCGCTCGACCTCGGCGGGCAGCAGCCGGGCATTCGACTTGCCCTGCCGTCCGATCTGCCTCGCATGCGCCCTCGCGACGCGCTCGCGGACGATCGAGGTTTCGCTCGAGCGCAGGCCCGGAGCACGGGGCGCCATGTCCGCCGCCTCGAGCGCCGGCACCTCGATCGACATGTCGATCCGGTCGTAGAGCGCGCCGGACACGCGCCTGCGGTAGCGCGACACCTGGTCCGGCGTACACCCGCAGCGCCCGCTCGAGTGACCCAGCCAGCCGCAGGGGCAGGGGTTCATCGCCGCGACCAGCTGGAATTGCGCAGGGAATCGGCTCTGGCGCGCCGCGCGCGATATGTGGATGACACCCGACTCGAGCGGCTCGCGCAACACTTCGAGGACGCGCCGGTCCCATTCGGCGAGCTCGTCGAGAAACAGGACGCCGTGATGCGCGAGCGAGATCTCGCCGGGACGCGGCACGCCGCCCCCGCCGACCAGCGCGACGGCGCTCGTCGTGTGATGCGGCGCGCGAAACGGCCGCACGCGCCAGCATTCGACGCGAAACTGTCCTGCGAGCGACGCGATCGCCGCCGATTCGAGCGCTTCGTCCTCGGTCATCGCGGGCAGCAGCGGCGTCAGGCGTTGCGCGAGCATCGACTTGCCCGTGCCCGGGGGGCCTCGCAGCAACAGCGAGTGCGCGCCCGATGCCGCGATCTCGAGCGCGCGCTTGCCCTGCGCCTGCCCGCGCACGTCTGCGAGGTCGGCTCCCGCAGGGGCGCCGGAAGCGGCAGGGCGCGATTCGAGCACCGGCAACGCGGCCACGCCGGTCAGGTGCGCGCACACGGCCAGCAGCGAAGGCGCCGGGAGCACCTGCGCATCGGGCACCAGCGCCGCCTCGTCCGCCGATGCCGCAGGCAACACGAACGTGCGGCCATCGTGGCGCGCCGAGAGCACCATCGCCAGCGCGCCACGGATCGCGCGCAGCTCTCCGGTGAGCGCGAGCTCGCCGGCGAATTCGTAGCGGGCGAGCGCGTCGGCGGGGATCTGCCCGTTGGCCGCGAGTATGCCGAGCGCGATCGGCAGGTCGAAACGCCCGGATTCCTTGGGCAGGTCGGCAGGCGCAAGGCTGACGGTGACGCGTCGCGCGGGAAACTCGAACTTGGCGGTCTGGAGCGCGGCACGCACGCGATCGCGGGCC
>DAHUXO010000199.1 GCA_027307095.1 Betaproteobacteria bacterium
ACCCAGAACCAGGCGCTGAGCGCGCTTCTGTTTCTCTACCGGGAGGTCCTTGCCACCGAGCTTCCCTGGCTGGACGGCGCGGTAAGGGCGAAGGGGTCGCGGCGCCTCCCGGTGGTTCTGACGCCGGAGGAGGTCGCAGCCTTGGTCGGAGGCTTGCACGGCACGCATCGGCTTCTCGGAGCGCTGCTCTACGGCACGGGCATGCGGATCATGGAGGCCCTGCGGCTCCGGGTGAAGGACGTCGATTTCGGCAGGAACGAGATCCTGATCCGCGACGGCAAGGGCGCGAAGGATCGTATCACGATGCTCCCAGACCGGGTGGCACAGCCGCTGCGGAGGCACCTTTCCGCGGTGCAGCAACTCCATCGGAGCGACGTGAACGAAGGTTTCGGGGCGGTGTGGCTGCCCGGCGCCCTGGCCCACAAGTACCCGGCGGCGGCCCGCGAGTGGGCGTGGCAGTACGTCTTTCCCGCGGACCGTCGCTCGATCGATCCAAGGACCGGGATCACGCGCCGCCATCACCTGAGCGACCAGTCCTTCCAGCGTGCACTGCGCCAGGCGCTGCGCGACGCGGGCATCGCCAAGCCGGCGACCCCGCACACGCTGCGCCACTCGTTCGCAACCCACCTGCTCGAATCGGGCCACGACATCCGCACGGTGCAGGAGCTCCTCGGCCATTCCGACGTCAGCACCACGATGATCTACACGCACGTCCTCAATCGCGGCGGGCGAGGGGTGGTGAGTCCCCTCGACCGGCTCGCCGGCGCAATGCCGGGCGTCGCAGGCCAGGGCGGCGACCGATGACAAAAGGGCCCGCTCCCGGGCCCCTTCATCGCGATGCGGTCGGTGTCGCGCCTCGTTCAATCCCAGCTGAGCGCGCCCCCGGTCTGGTACTCGGTCACGCGTGTTTCGAAGAAGTTCTTTTCTTTCTTGAGATCGATCATTTCGGCCATCCACGGGAACGGATTGTCGGCCTTGTCGAACAGGGGGTCGATGCCGATCTGCTGGCAGCGGCGGTTGGCGATGAAGCGCAGGTATTCCTTGAACATCGTCGCGTTCAATCCGAGCACGCCGCGCGGCATCGTGTCCTCCGCATAGGCGTACTCGAGATCGACGCCTTTCTTCATCAGGGTGCGGATCTCGTCGCGGAACTCGGAGGTCCACAGTTGCGGGTTCTCCATCTTGATCGTGTTGACGAGGTCGATGCCGAAATTGCAGTGCATCGACTCGTCGCGCAGGATGTACTGGTATTGCTCCGACGCGCCGGTCATCTTGTTCTGGCGGCCCATCGCCAGGATCTGCACGAAGCCGACGTAGAAGAACAGGCCTTCCATGATGCAGGAGAACACGATCAGGCTCTTCAGCAGTTCCTGGTCGGCCTCCATCGTGCCGGTCTTGAAGTTGGGGTCGGTCAGTGTCTCGATGAAGGGGAGCAGGAACTCGTCCTTGTCGCGGATCGCCTTCACCTCGTGGTAGGCGTTGAAGATCTCGGCTTCGTCGAGGCCGAGACTCTCGACGATGTACTGGTACGCATGGGTGTGGATCGCCTCCTCGAACGCCTGGCGGAGCAGGTATTGCCTGCATTCGGGCGCCGAGATGTGGCGATAGGTGCCGAGCACGATGTTGTTGGCGGCGAGGCTGTCGGCGGTCACGAAGAAGCCGAGGTTGCGCTTGACGATCAGGCGCTCGTCGTCGGTCAGGCCGCGCGGGTTCTTCCACAGCTCGATGTCGCGCTGCATGTTGATTTCCTGCGGCATCCAGTGGTTGGCGCAGCCGGCGAGGTACTTGTCCCACGCCCAGCGATACTTGAACGGCACGAGCTGGTTGACGTCGGCCTGGCCGTTGATGACGCGCTTGTCCTCGACGCGCACCCGGCGGAAGCCGTTGTCGAGCGCCTGCTGCTCGGCGTCGAGATCGTGCACCGGCTCGCGCGACAGGATGCCGCCGGTCACTTGTGCGCGGATGGTGTCCGGCGTCGGCGGCAGCGTTTTCGGGGCGGCGGGGGCGGCGGTGAAATCGTCGTCGAAACTCAGCATGGCAGCTATCTCCGAAGCTCGTTCTTATATTGGGTCGACCGTTGCATTCGAACAGGGGGCGAAGCGGGCCCGTTCGCAGGGGCCTGCCGCGCAACCGGGTCCGTCAGTTCATGGCGCTCAGCTTGTCGTAGAGGAACTCGGGTGCGAAGTCCTGGCCGTCGAGCCAGGCGATCGAGGCGAGTCCGTAGTCCAGGTAGAACTGCGAGAAGATATCGCGGTCGCGCAGCGGCTCGAGCTCCTCGCCATGCAGCTCGTCCGAGAGATCGACGACACCCTTGCGGCCGTCGTTGAACTCCAGCCACACCTTGTAATCACCGAGATACCTTGCTTCCACGACGTGTCGGGGTGCGTACTCGTAGCGGGCCAACATGGACCTCCATTCGCGAAGTGGACGACCCTGGGAAAAATCGGCGCGCGATGGCATGAGCCCGAATGCCGCCGCAATCCGCGCGCCCCCAGTTCAACTACAGCGAGCCGTTGCCGGCCCTATCGGTCTTGCTGGTCCCTGGCGCGTCCACGCCAACTTCGCGTCCTGTCTGGGTCCGCGCGGGGTCCGTCCGTCCGGTGTCGCCGCGCGATGCTCTCGCGGGCCATCGCTGCCGTCGCTTCACCGGTTCACCGAATTGCATGGGGTGCCGTGCCGGTCATGATCCACCGTGCCACGACATCGATCACCTGAGTCTCCTTGCCCCCGAAAGGGCGTCCGCTTGCGAGCGCGCCATCGCCCGGTGTCGCGGGCGGCACGTGACGCTCGTCGTCGATGCGTACCCACGTCCTGCGCCCGCGCCGGCCCGCATTGACGCTTTGCGAGCCGGCGCCGGCGGGGCTGTTCCCCTGCCGGATCACGAGCATGCGCATGCGCTCCGAGGCGGGCTGCTGTGCACTCGCTTCCTCGGGCGCGCAGACCAGGACCGCACCGGCAATCTCCTCGATGTTCGCCGTTGCCACCGCCGCCGACATTCCGCCGCTCTCGAAACCGAGCATCCACACATCGGCGTTCGGCCAGCGCTCGCGCGACCAACGAACGGCGGCGCGCAGGTCGGTGACGTGCGACGCGGACAGGCGCCAGTCCACGTCCATCACCGGCTGGTCGGTCGGCGGCGACAGCGCCACGACCGAGCCGCCGATCCCCGCAGCGAGCCGCGGGTGCTGCGTCACCGGAAAGCCGCCCTGCACGCGCATCACGCCATCCTCCGGACCGACGGCGAACCCGCCGCCACCGCTGCCCAGCATCATCACCACGTTACCCACCGGCCTTGCCGTCTCGACGCTCGTCACCAGCAGCACCTCGCGCACACCTGGACGCGATTCGATGACCTGTACGCTTCCGCGGTGAGAGACTATCGCCTGCGCCGGCTCTGGCGCATGTCGGATCGCGACTCCCGCCGCGCTCACCGCCGGTCGCGCCGACGGGTGCGACGCGCACCGGCCAACGGCATTCGTCGCACACCGACCGCGACCGTCACTGGCAGGCCTCGCAGGTCGGGTCGTCGATCGCGCAGAACTTGGGCTCCGCGACGGGCTCGGCGGCCGGCCGCGCGGCGGATCTCGCCGGGGTGGCACTCGTGCCGCCGGTCTCGGTCACCGCGTTCAGCTCGCCGCCGCGCCCGGTCGATTTCTCCGCGGAGGTCGCCGCCAGCGTGCGCAGGTAATAGGTCGTCTTGAGGCCGCGCTTCCACGCGAGCTTGTAGGTGTCGTCGAGCCGCTTGCCCGATGCCCCCGCCATGTAGATGTTGAGGCTCTGCGCCTGGTCGATCCATTTCTGGCGTCGCGCACCGGCCTCGACGATCCACGCGGGGTCGACCTCGAACGCGGTCGCATAGAGCTCGCGCATCTCGGCCGGGATGCGGTCGATGCGCGCGAGCGACCCGTCGAAGTACTTGAGGTCGGCGACCATCACGTCGTCCCACAGGTCCAGCGCCTTCAGGTCGCGGACGAGCTGCTCGTTCACCACCGTGAACTCGCCCGACAGGTTCGACTTGACGTAGATGTTCTGGTACTCGGGCTCGATCGACGCCGCGACGCCGATGATGTTGGAGATCGTCGCGGTGGGCGCGATCGCGACGCAGTTGGAATTACGCATGCCGTGGACGGCGATGCGCTCGCGCAGCGCGTCCCAGTTCAGCGTCGCCGATTCGTCGATGTCGACATAGCCGCCGCGCTCGTCGCGCAGCAGCTTCAGCGTGTCGGGCGGGAGGATGCCGCGGTCCCACAGGCTGCCCTTGTACGACGCGTAGCGCCCGCGCTCCTCGGAGAGCTCGGTCGAGGCCCAGTAGGCGTGGTAGCAGACGGCCTCCATCGACGAGTCGGCGAAGGCCAGCGCGGCGTCCGAGGCGTAGGGCACGCGCATCAGGTGCAGGCAGTCCTGGAAGCCCATGATGCCGAGCCCCACCGGACGGTGCTTCAGGTTGGAGTTGCGCGCCTTCGTCACTGCGTAGTAGTTGATGTCGATCACGTTGTCGAGCATGCGCATCGCCGTGGTGATCGTGCGCTTCAGCTTGGCCTGGTCGAGCATCCAGCCGCCATCCACCTCTTTCATGTGGGCGAGCAGGTTGACCGAGCCGAGGTTGCAGACGGCGATCTCGGTGTCGCTGGTGTTGAGCGTGATCTCGGTGCAGAGGTTCGAGCTGTGCACGGTGCCGACGTGCTGCTGCGGCGAGCGGATGTTGCAGGCGTCCTTCCAGGTGAACCAGGGGTGGCCGGTCTCGAACAGCATCGACAGCATCTTGCGCCAAAGCTGCACGTCGGGGATCTTCTTGTGGAGCTTGAGCTCGCCGCGCGCCGCCTGCTCCTCGTGGCGGACGTACGCTTCCTCGAAGGCGCGCCCCCACTTGTCGTGGAGATCGGGGACGTCGGACGGGGAGAACAGCGTCCAGTCGCCACCCTCGATCACGCGCTTCATGAACAGGTCCGGAATCCAGTTCGCGGTATTCATGTCGTGGGTGCGGCGGCGGTCGTCGCCGGTGTTCTTGCGCAGTTCGAGGAATTCCTCGACGTCGAGATGCCAGGTCTCGAGGTAGGTGCACACCGCACCCTTGCGCTTGCCGCCCTGGTTCACCGCGACCGCGGTGTCGTTGACCACCTTCAGGAATGGCACCACACCCTGGCTCCTGCCGTTGGTGCCCTTGATGTGCGAGCCCATCGCGCGCACGTTGGTCCAGTCGTTCCCCAGCCCGCCTGCGAACTTGGAAAGGAGCGCATTTTCCTTGATCGCCTCGTAGATGCCATCGAGGTCGTCGGACACCGTCGTCAGGTAGCACGACGAAAGCTGCGAGCGGTGGGTGCCGGAATTGAACAGCGTCGGCGTCGAGCTCATGAAATCGAAGGTCGACAGCACGTCGTAGAACTCGATCGCGCGCGCCTCGCGGTCGATTTCGCCGAGCGCGAGCCCCATCGCCACGCGCATGAAGAAGCACTGCGGCAGCTCGAAGCGGCGTCCCGCATTCGCGTGCACCGCGTACTGGTCGACCAGGAAGTAGCGGTCGTAGAGCGTCTGCAGCCCCAGGTAGCCGAACTGCAGGTCGCGCTCGGGCTTCAGCGCCGCCCCGAGTCGCGTGAGGTCGTATTGGGTGAGGGCCTCGTTGAGCAGGCCGATCTTGATGCCGTGCTTGATGAAACGCGGGAAATACTCGGCGTACTTCGTGTCCATGTCGGCCTGGGTGGCTTCCTCGCCCAGTGCCTCGAAACGCAGCGCGTCGAGCAGGAGCCGCGCGGTCACGTACGAATACGCGGGATCCTTCTCGATCAGCGTGCGCGCGGCCAGCACGACGCACTTGCGCACCTCTTCCATCGGCACGCCGTCGTACAGGTCCTTGAGGGTCGCCTTCAGGACGCGGTTGGGTTCGGTCGCCTCGAGCCCCGCGCAGGAGGCGTTGACGAGATCGGTCAGGCGCTCGAAGTCCAGCGGCTTGCGCACGCCGTTGTCGAGCACGTGCAGCGTCGTGTCCTCGCCCTTGGTGTTCTTCTTCTGCCGCTCCTGCGCGCGCTCCTGGGTGCGCTTCTCGCGATACAGGACATAGGCGCGCGCCACTTCGTGCTCGCCGCCGCGCATCAGCGCCAGCTCGACCTGGTCCTGGATCTCCTCGATGTGGATCGCGCCGCCTTCGGGCTTGCGCTTGAGCAGTGCATTGACGACGGCATCGGTCAGCTTGGTGACCTCGTCGCGCACCCGCGCCGACGCCGCGCCCTGGCCGCCGTTGACGGCGAGGAAGGCCTTGGTCATCGCGATCGTGATCTTCGCCGGCTCGAAGGCGACGACCGAACCGTTGCGGCGGATGACCTTGAACTGCGCGAAGCGGGGATCGCTGCTGCTCGCGACGGGACTTCCAGGTTCACCCACGATCAGGTCCCGAGGCGGCATGGGGGCGGGTGAAGCGGACGTCGTCGCGATCTGCATGGGATGCACTCCTGTGTGAACCTTGTTGTTTGTGTCCGTGGGCCGCTGTTTCCCCGGAAGGGATGCGATTTGCGCATCGCCGCGGCCGCCGCGGCCCGCCGGGCAATGGCCCGGTATCCGGGACCGGCCCCCCGCGGCCGGTCCCGGGGCGCCCAGCCGGACGCCCGAAATTTGGCTTGCGAATCAAAATCTACTACATCTTGTGTTCAGGTAGGCCCTGAGCACCAAGCATAGTGGCTCGATTCAGCGAGTGCAAGCTTTTTTTCGTGCACAGTAATAGCGCAATAAAAGCGGTGCAAAAACAGTCTTTTGGACTTGGATCGCGCAACGATCACCCGCATTTGCACCGGAAATCCACCGTCTTGTGCACAGCAGGGGGATCTTCTGCAGCGCCCCGACGCAAAGGCGCCGAACGTTGCAGTTTTACGACAGACTCCGGCGCCGCAGGCCGATTCGCTATGCTGTGACGCCACGGATGCACGCATGCCCCGATTCGC
>DAHUXO010000210.1 GCA_027307095.1 Betaproteobacteria bacterium
GGCCTGCACGACCAGGTCGGAGCACGGAGGCGCTTCGACCCCCGGCTTTTCCCTCACGACGCCGCACCGCGGCGCGGCTTGCGGGCGCGTGGGGGACGATCGCGCGGGGAGCGGTCGCTGCGGCCCAGCGGCTGCACGTAGGTCGGGTGCGCGGGCCCGGGGGGGACGGTGAGAGGCGCAGCGCTCTCGTCGAGGGTGAAGTCGATCTTCGCCTGCTCGAGGTCGACGCGCACCACCTTGACGCTGACCCGCCCCGCGAGCTGGAACACGCGACCGCCGCGCTCGCCGATCAGCGCATGCCGTACGGCGTCGAAGTGGAAGTAGTCGCGCGGCAACTCGGTGACGTGGACGAGGCCGTCGATGTCGAGGCCGTCGAGGGTCACGAAGATGCCGAAGCTCGCGACGCCGCTGATGGTGCCGGGGAAGGTCTCGCCTACCTTGTCGCTCATGTAGTTGCACTTGAGCCACTGCAGGACGTCGCGCGAAGCATCGTCGGCGCGCCGCTCGGTCATCGAGCAATGGACGCCCAGCTCGGCCCAGGTCATGCCCTCCGGCGTGTACCGCTTGCGGGCCAGCACGGCCTTGAGCGCACGGTGGACCAGCAGGTCTGGATAGCGGCGGATCGGCGAGGTGAAATGCGCGTAGGTCTCGTAGGCCAGTCCGAAATGGCCGACGTTGTCGGGACTGTACTGCGCCTGCGCGAGCGAGCGCAGCAGCACCGTCTGCAGCAGCGCGAAGTCGCTGCGGTCGCGGATACGCCCGATCAGCGCCGCATAGTCGCGCGCCGTCGGCGAGTCGCCGCCGGAAAGCGACAGGCCCGATCCCGCGATGAATTCGCGCAGCGCCGCGAGCTTGTCGGGGGGCGGGGACTCGTGGACGCGGTGCAGTGCCGGTTGCTCGTTCTCCTCGAGCAACCGCGACGCGCAGACATTGGCTGCCAGCATGCACTCCTCGATCAGGCGGTGGGCATCGTTGCGCGGTGCGGGAACGATGCGCGCAATCCGGCCCTTCGCATCGAATTCGATCGCGAGCTCCGGAGTGTCGAAATCGATCGCCCCGCGCCGCTCGCGCGCAGCGAACAGGACCTTGTAGAGCGCATGCAGGTGGGCGAGGTGCTTGCGCAGCGCCGGCGGTGCCGTGCCGGTCCTGCCGTTCCCGGCCCCCGCCATCAACCACGCATACACCTGCGTGTAGGTGAGTCGCGCCCGGGAGTGCATGACCGCCGGATAGAACACGTACGACTCGATCTCTCCCCGGGCGTCGATGCGCATGTCGCAGGCCATGCACAGGCGGTCGACTTCGGGCTTGAGCGAGCACAGCTCGTTCGACAGCGCCTCGGGCAGCATCGGGATCACGCGCCGCGGGAAGTACACGGAGGTCCCGCGCTCGCGCGCGTCGCCATCGAGCGCATCGCCGTCGCGGACGTAGTGCGAGACGTCGGCGATCGCGACGATCAGGCGCCAGCCATCGCCGTCGGGCTCGCAATAGACGGCATCGTCGAAGTCCTTGGCGTTCTCGCCGTCGATGGTGACCAGCGGAAGGCCGGTCAGGTCGCTACGGCCCTTGCGGTCGGCCGGGCGCACCGCGTCCGGCAGGCGCTCGGCCTGCCGCTCGCCCGCGGCGCTCCATTCGAAAGGCAGCGCGTGCTTGCGCAGCGCGATCTCGATCTCGATGCCGGGATCGGTCGCGCTGCCGAGGACCTCCTTGACCCGGACGATCGCCTCGCGATGCGCGCTCGGGTGCTCGATGATCTCGACGACGACGACCTGTCCCGTCTCGGCGCCGTTGCGCTCGTCGGGCGGCACGATCAGGTCCTGGTTGATCCGGCGGTTCTCCGCCTCGACGAACCAGACGCCGCGTTCCTCGTGGATGCGCCCGACGACTTCGCGGTTGGCGTGCAGCAGCACATCGACGATCTCGCCTTCCGGGCGCCCCCGGCGGTCGACGCCGACGATCTTCGCGCTGGCGCGGTCTCCGTGCAGCGCCTTGTGCATCTCGCGCGGCGACAGGAACAGGTCATCGCCGCCCGCGTCGGGAATCAGGAAGCCGAAACCGTCGGGGTGGCCCTGGATGGTCCCGGTCACGAGGTCGAGCTTGGCAGCGATGCAGAGCTCGCCCTTGCGGTTGATCAGGATCCGGCCGTCGCGCTCGAGGGTGGCGACGCAATCGTCAAAAGCGCGGCGCTCCTTCTTTCCGGCGCCGAGGCGCGCTGCGACTTCGGCGGCGCCCAGAGGCACACCGGCATCGGAAAGCTCGCGCAGGATCGCCTGCGCCGAGACCGGCGAGCCGCCGTCGGCGTCGGAATTCCGCGCGGGCTTAGCGCGGGGGCCGGCCGCTCGCCGGCGGATCGGGATGCTCTTTGACAAGGGTCGGACCAGCTCTTAAAATATTGGGTTCAAGTCGTGCCTGCCCAGATGGCGGAATTGGTAGACGCACCAGGTTCAGGTCCTGGCGGTGGCAACACTGTGGAGGTTCGAGTCCTCTTCTGGGCACCACTCTAGAATACTTCACGCCCGCGCGAGCGGGCGTTGATGTTTGCGTGCCCGCACGATCGGGCGCTGGCTTCGGCGCCCGCGCAAGCGGGCGTAATCGTTTCCTGCCTGCCTTCCCCGGTCAGCCGGCGCAGAGGCGTTCCCGGAGCCGGTCCGGATCGAGATCGTCGTAGACCTCGAAAGGCTGCTGGATCCAGGGGTTGTCGGCCAGGTAGTCGACCCAGTAGTCGGGCTTGAACACCGAGCAGGCCTTCCACCACAGCACGGCCGTGCGCAGCTCCGTCACGTGCGGGAAGCGTCGCGGCAGCTCCGCGTGCACGGCGGCCAGCGTATGCCCGGAGTCGACCATGTCGTCGACGAGCAGCACACGCTCGCCGAGCCGGGGCTTGGTCATCGTCATGTGCTCGGC
>DAHUXO010000213.1 GCA_027307095.1 Betaproteobacteria bacterium
GACGATTCGTGCACCTTGCACGGACCGACGAGGCGATTGACCACAAGTCGGCCCCGTCTCCGATTTCCTCGCGGTTTCGGCATCCCCCGGTCAAGCAGGTCGTCTCAAACTGGCGATTCCGCCGCGGCGGGCCCGGCCCGAGCGTCAAGGGACGCCGTGGGCCCTCTTTGGACTAACGACAGGGGTTTTTCATAGTGAGACAAGCCGGGGAGTCGGACTCTGCCGGACGTTGCTGGAAGTCGGATTGGCGGATGGGGTGGGATTCGAACCCACGAATCGCTTGCACGATTGCCGGATTTCAAGTCCGGTGCATTCAACCGCTCTGCCACCCATCCTGTCGTGGCCGCGCCCCCGGGCGGCTGGGGCCTTGATTCCGCCGGAAGTCGCACCGATCCTAGCATGCGCGTCGTCGGGTCCCGGGAACCCGCCTGGATCGCCAATCGATTGAAACTACTGTCGGTTCTGCTAGTCTTAGTGTTGTAAATGCCCATTCCGGGCAGGAATATCGGGGGCAATGTCCCCATTGCGGAGGTTTCATGGATCCAAGAGTGCAACCGGTTTTCACGCAAGACGCGACGACCAAGTCGGGTTCGCTGGCGGAAAGCCAGCATCGGGTCCTGCGCAACACCTACTGGCTGCTGGCGCTGTCGATGCTGCCGACGATCGGCGGGGCATGGGCCGGCATGCAGTTCAACTTCGTCAAGCTGTTTATCGCATCGCCGACCCTGACGCCGCTGCTGATGTTCGGCGTGATGATCGGGGCGCTGTTCGGGGTCACCGCGCTGCGCAACAGCGCGTGGGGCGTGCCGGCGCTGTTCGGCTTCACGTTCATCGCCGGGCTGATGCTGACGCCGATCCTGTCGGTGGCGGCCGGCTTCCGTAACGGTGGGCAGCTTGTCGGGCTGGCCGGCGGGATGACCGCTGCGATCTTCTTCGCGATGGCGGCGCTTGCGACGGTCTCGAAGCGGGATTTTTCGTTCCTGGGCAAGTTCCTGTTCATCGGGCTCGTGCTCCTGATCGTCGCTTCGCTGGCCAACCTATTCTTCCAGGTGCCGGCGCTGTCGCTGACGATCTCGGCCATCGCGGTGCTGATCTTCTCGCTCTACCTGCTGTTCGACGTCCAGTCGATCGTGCGCGGCGGGGAAACGAACTACATCAGCGCGACGCTGAAGCTGTTCCTGGACGTCTACAACATCTTCATCAACCTGCTGAACATCCTGCTCGCGTTCTCGGGGCAGCGCCGCTGACGACAGCGGCTGCGCAATGCGCGAAGGCGGGGCGATCGAATCGCCCCGTTTTTTTTCGTCCGCCCGATCAGGGCAGGAACAGTGCGATCGACTCGACGTGCGCCGTGTGCGGGAACATGTTGATCACGCCCGCGCTGTCGAGGCGGTAGCCACGTTCGTGGACCAGGATCGCCGCGTCGCGGGCGAGCGTGGCCGGGTTGCATGACACGTAGACGATGCGCCGGAGCGCCCGCTCGTCGTCCCGATGCGGCAGCGACTTGGCGAGCTCGGCTGCGCCTTCCCGCGGCGGGTCGATCAGCACGCGGTCCAGCGGGCCAAGGTCCGAGATCGTGTCCGGGGACGCGGCGAACAAGTCGGCGCAGACGAACTCCGTCGCCGCCGACAGGCCGTTGAACTTCGCGTTCGCCTCTGCCCGGGCCACCAGCGGCTTGCTTCCCTCGACCCCGACGGCGTAAGCGCCGCGGCGCGCGATTGGAAGCGTGAAATTTCCCAGACCGCAGAAGAAGTCGCCGACGCGTTCTCCAGGCTGCGGATCGAGCAGCTGCAGCGCGCGACGCACGAGCACGCGGTTGATCGCGGCGTTGACCTGCGTGAAATCCGTCGGTGCAAAGGGCATCGCGACATCGAATTCGGGCAGCGTGTAGGCGAGCGCGGTGTCCGGCGGATGGAAGGGGGCGACGGTGTCGGGGCCGCCCGGCTGCAGCCAGAAAGCAACCGGGTGCGCCTCGGTGAAGGCGACGAGCTTGGCGCGGTCGCCGTCCGACAGGGGTTCGAGAATGCGCAGGACCAGCGCGTTGACGAGGCCGCCGTCCTCGGCGCGGCGGGTGCCGGGAGCGAGACGCTCTCCGATGGCGAGCTCGATCTGCGGCAGCCGAGTGCGGATCGACAGCGACTCGACCAGCGTCCGCAACGCGGGCAGCAGCGCGGAGACCTGCGCCGGGATCACGTGGCATTCGAGCATGTCGGCCACGTAGCTCGACTTACGCTCGTGGAAGCCGATCAGCACCCCGCCTTTTTTTGCCACGTCGCGCACCGACAGGCGCGCGCGATAGCGATAGCCCCAGGCCGGGCCGGAGATCGCCGGCAGCAACGTATCCGGGCGCACGCGCCCGATGCGGGCGAGCGCGTCCTCCAGTGCCCGCTGCTTGGCGGCGACCTGGAGGCTCGGATCCGCATGCTGCAGCGTGCAGCCGCCGCAAACGCCGAAATGCGGGCATCTGGGCGTGACGCGACCCGCGTTCCGGACGTGCACGGCGCTGACCCGCGCGACGTCGAAGCTCGGCTTGCGCTTGACGATCTCGGCGCTGACCTCTTCGCCGGGAAGTGCGCCTTCGACGAAGACGACTTTCCCGCCGGTATGCGCGATGCCGCGGCCTTCCTGATCCAGAGATTCGACGGTCAGTTCGATCATGATAGACGGCGCGGATTGTACGCGCCGCGCACCGGGCGCCCGGTAGAATGGCGCAATGAGAATCGTCGCCGTCGACAGTTCGACCGACTGGCTGTCGGTCTGCGCCTGCGATGGGCACGGCGCTGTCGCTTTCCGCGAGCGCGCGGGCATCACGTCGTCGGAGCGCATGCTCCCGCTGGTCCGCCAGGCGCTGGACGAGGCAGGCTGGACGCTGGCGGCGCTCGACGGCATCGCCTATGGCGCAGGCCCCGGCTCGTTCACCGGCATTCGCATCGCCTGCGGCGTCGCCCAGGGGCTCGCGCTCGGCGCCGACCTGCCGGTGGTCGGGGTGCCGACATTGCTCGCGGTGGCGCAGGCGTGCCTGCGCGCGCACGGTGCGCAGCGCGTCCTCGCCTGCCTCGACGCCCGGATGCGCGAGATCTACGTCGCGTCGTACCTGCGCGAAAGCGACGGGTGGCGGCTTGCGAGCGGGCCGATCGTATGCAAGCCCGGCGACCTGCAGCTTCCCGACTCCGGTCCCTGGCACGGCGCGGGCGACGGTTTCGCGGCGTATCCGCAGCTTGGCGCCGGCATGGGACTGTCCGCCGTGGATCCCGCGATCGTTCCGGATGCGCAATCGATCGCCGAGATCGCGTTGCCGAAATTCATCGCGGGCGAGGGGCTCCCCGCCGCGCAGGCGCAGCCTCTGTATGTGCGCAATCGCGTCGCGCTGACCACGGTCGAGCGCGCCGCCGGCGTGCATCTCTAGCCCGTCGCAGGCGCAATGGCAACGCTCCCGAAACCGCAGGCGCCCGCGAGCGTCCAGTGGCGTCCGATGCTGCCGGACGACCTGCCGGCGATCGCCGCCCTCGAAGCGCGCATCCACGCAGCGCCATGGAGCGAAGGCAATTTTCGCGATGCGCTGGCCGCCGGCTATTCGATGCGCGTCGGCGTGCGCGGCGGCCGCATCGTCGCCTACGGCGTGCTGATGCTGGGCCCCGGCGAAGCGCAACTTCTCAACCTGTCGGTGGTACCGGAGGATCGACGCGAAGGGCTGGGCCGGGAGCTGCTCGCCCAGTTCATCGACGACGCGCAGCGCCTGTCCGCCGAGCAGTTCTTCCTCGAGGTCAGGGCCGGCAACCTGCCCGCGATCGCACTGTACGAGGCCGCGGGGTTCTCGCCGGTCGCCCGCCGCGCGGGCTACTACCCGGCCGCGACGCTTGGCGGCGAGCGCGAGGATGCGCTGGTCATGCGCTGTCCGCTCGGCATGCCGCCGCATCCGGCTCCCATTTGATGGCGACGCGCGCCGAGGTCCTCCGCGAGTTGGGGCTGGCCCCGCACTGGCGGCTGCGGGCCCGGCCCGGCACCGCCGGGTCTGCCACGCCCGCCGCGGCCGGGCCTGCCATGCTCGACGCCGCGGCAGCGCCCGAAGCCGCCGATGCGCGGCAGGCGCGGATCGCCGCACTCGATCGTGACGCGCTCGTCGCCGAGATCGCCGGCTGCACGGCCTGCGCATTGTGCCGGACACGTCGCAACACGGTCCCGGGGGTGGGCGACCCGAATGCGCGCTGGCTGTTCGTCGGCGAGGCGCCGGGTGCCGACGAAGATGTGCAGGGCGAGCCTTTCGTCGGCCAGGCCGGGCGCCTGCTCGACAACATGCTGGCTGCGCTCGGTCTCGGGCGCTCGAACGACGTCTACATCGCCAACGTGCTCAAGTGCCGGCCGCCGAACAACCGGACGCCGGAACCCACCGAGGTCGAGGCTTGCCGGCCTTTCCTGGATCGCCAGATCGAGCTCGTCGCGCCAAAGCTGATCGTGGCGCTCGGCAAGAGCGCTGCGTCGGCGCTGCTCCGCAGCGACGCATCGGTTGCGAACCTGCGCAATCGCGTCCACCGGTATCGCGGCATCCCGCTGATCGTCACCTACCATCCCGCGTACCTGCTGCGTACGCCGGTCGACAAGGCCAAGGCCTGGGAAGACCTGCTGTTCGCGCGGCGAACGCTGCGCGAGTCCCTCGCCGCGGCGGGTGCATAATCCGCCGTCGTGCGTCGCAACCGGGCGACGCCACTTGCATCGGGCGTTTCGAGGCCGCATATTCCGGGCGCCGGGCCATTCGCCCCGGACCCTTGGATCGGAGGAGCGACATGTTGCGCAAGCTGGGTATCCTTCTTGCCGCCGTCATGACCCTGGCGCTGGGCGGCTGCGGCTACAACCAACTGCAGCAGCAGGACGAGGGGATCAAGGCGGCATGGTCCGAAGTGCTGAACCAGTACCAGCGGCGCGCAGACCTGGTGCCGAATCTCGTCAGCACGGTCAAGGGCTACGCGGCACAGGAAGAGAAGGTGCTCACCGAGGTGACGAACGCGCGGGCGAGCGTCGGCTCGATCAAGGCGACCCCGGAGCTGATCAACGATCCCGAGGCTTTCCAGAAATTCATCCAGGCGCAGAACCAGTTGCAGGGCGCCCTGTCGCGCCTGCTGGCGGTTTCGGAGAACTATCCGCAGCTCAAGTCCGATGCGCTGTTCCGCGACCTGCAGTCGCAGCTCGAGGGCACCGAGAACCGCATCACGGTGGCGCGCAACCGCTACATCAAGTCGGTCCAGGAATACAACACGACGGTACGGCAGTTCCCGACGAACTTGACGGCGATGATCTTCAAGATGGGCATCAAGCCCAACTTCACGGTCGCCGACGAGGCCGCGGTGAGCACGCCGCCCAAGGTCGATTTCACCAAGCCTGCACCCGCGGTGCCGGCGCCGGCGTTGCCTGCGCCTGTCGCGCCCGCAGGCAAGTGACCCCGCGCTAGTGCGGAGCCGGCACCGCGGGAGCGCGCGGCCGGCCC
>DAHUXO010000238.1 GCA_027307095.1 Betaproteobacteria bacterium
CCGATCGAACCTGCAACGTCCTCTTTCTCTGCACCGGCAACTCGGCGCGCAGCATCATCGCCGAGAGCCTGCTGAACGCCGCGGAGGGCGACCGGTTCCGGGGCTACAGCGCGGGCAGCCATCCGGGCGGCCGCGTGAATCCGCTGGTGCTCGACTACCTGGCCTCGATGAACGTCGATGCCCGCGGCGCGCGCAGCAAGTCCTGGGACGAATTCGCGCGCCCGGACGCGCCGCCCTTGGACCTGGTCATCACCGTCTGCGACCAGGCAGCGGCCGAGATGTGTCCGGTATGGCCCGGGGCGCCGGCGAAGGCGCACTGGAGCGCCCCCGACCCCGCCGCTTTCATGGACGACCCGGCCGAGGCCCGCAGGGTCGTCTGCGAGGTGTACGAAACGATGCAGCGGCGCATCGCGCGGCTCATCGCACTGCCTCTGGACACCCTCGACCCGCATTCGCTGCAGGCCGCGGTGCGCGCGATCGCTGCGACCCGATGAACGAGCCCCGAGTGCTGCACCGGTGTGGAGGGGGCGTCGATGAGCGGCTTTGAACGCAACCTGACGTGGTGGGTGTTCGGCTGCATCGCCGTCGGCATTGCGCTCGGCCACGCGTTCCCTCGACTGTTCCAGGGGATCGGTGCACTGGAAATCGCGCAGGTCAACCTGCCGGTGGCGATGCTGATCTGGCTGATGATCGTGCCGATGCTGCTGAAGGTCGACTTCGGTGCGCTGCACGAGGTGAAGCACCACGCGCGCGGCATCGGGGTGACACTGTTCATCAACTGGGCGGTGAAGCCGTTCTCGATGGCGCTGCTGGCCTGGATCTTCATACGCCACGTGTTCGCGGCCTGGCTGCCGGCGAGCCAGATCGACAGCTACATCGCCGGGCTGATCCTGCTCGCCGCGGCCCCGTGCACCGCAATGGTGTTCGTTTGGAGCAACCTGTCCGACGGCGATGCCAACTTCACGCTGAGCCAGGTGGCGCTCAACGACACGATCATGCTGTTCGCCTTCGCCCCGATCGTTGCGCTGCTGCTGGGGCTGTCGGCGATCACCGTGCCCTGGACGACACTCGTGATTTCGGTCGTGCTCTACATCCTCGTGCCGGTGGCGCTCGCCCAGCTCTGGCGCTTGCGGCTGCTGCGCAGCGGCGGAGGCGAAGCGGTGGCCGCACTGCTCGCGCGCCTGCATCCGGTGTCGCTCGCCGCCCTGCTCGTCACCCTGGTGCTGCTGTTCGGATTCCAGGGCCGGCAGATCGTCGCGCAGCCACTGATCATCGCGATGCTGGCGGTGCCTATCCTGGTCCAGGTCTATTTGAACTCGGCACTCGCGTACTGGCTCAACCGCGAGCTCGGCGTCGCCTACAACGTCGCCTGCCCGTCGGCGTTGATCGGCGCCTCGAACTTCTTCGAGCTCGCCGTCGCCGCGGCGATCAGCCTGTTCGGCTTCGAGTCCGGAGCGGCGCTGGCGACGGTCGTCGGCGTGCTGATCGAGGTCCCGGTGATGCTCTCGGTCGTGCGCCTGGTGGGGCGCAGCCGGGCCTGGTACGAAAGGAAGCTCTCAACCTAGCGCGAGCATCGGTGGCCGGGGCGCGGCCCCCGCGCGAACGACCCTGGCTGCCGCGGATGGTAATCTCGACGGGTCCACGATCTTGACCGCGAAGCCGCTTCGCCTTCGTCGCACCGATGAGCATCAGTTCCGAATTCGAGCGCGCATTCCGCCTTCACCAGCAAGGCAAGCTGCGCGAAGCTTTCCTGCGTTATGACGCGGTGCTCGCCGCCGACCCGGGCAATGCGCCGGCGCTGCACTATTCGGGCGTCGTGCTGTTCCAGGCCGGCAAGCTTCCGGAGGCGGCGGAACGAATACGCGCGTCGCTGAAGCTCGAGCCCCGCTCGCCCGACGCATGGTCGAACCTTGCGCTGGTGCTCGATTCGGCAGGCCGCCGCGAGGCTGCGGTCAATGCGCTGAAGGAGGCCGCGAAGCTCGCGCCCGGATCGCCGGAAATCCACGCCAATCTCGCGGCAAGCGAACTGGGCCTCGGGCGCGTCGCAGAGGCCGAAGCCGCCGCGCGCGCGGCGATCGCCGCCGATTCGCACTATGCCGCCGGCTGGCACAACCTCGCGCTGGCGCTGCAGCCGCAGGGACGCGCGCTCGAGGCGCTCGATGCCGCGGGGCGTGCCGTGGGCGCGGCACCTGCGGAACCTGCCTACTCGGGGGTCAAGGCGCAGCTCGAGATGGCCGCCGGGATGATGGCGCGTGCGCACTCGACGCTGGACGCTGCACTCGCGCGCACGCCGCGGTCGGCAGCGCTGCGCCTCGAGCTCGCCGGACTGCTGGAGCGCGAAGGCGACCTCGCCGGCGCGATGAATGCCTACCACGACGCAATGCAGCTCGAACCGGGCCACGGTGCCGCACTGTCGCAGCTCCTGTTCCTGCGCCAGCGCACCGCGGACTGGCGCGACCTCGGCAATTTGCGCAAGCGATTTAGCGATGGCGTGGCCGCCGGCGTGCAATTGCTGTCGCCGTTCGTGCTGCTGTCGCAACCGTCGACGCGCGCCGAGCAGCGGCGTTGCGCCGAGGCGTGGAGCGGAGCGCTCGCCCCGGTCGTGACGCCCGCGGTCGCGGAGCCCATCGCGGCTGGCCCCGGGCCGGCGGTCTCCCCTGCCCGCACGCTGGGCGGCGAACGCCTGCGCCTTGGATACCTGTCGGCCGATTTCCACACCCACGCCACCGCATACCTCGCTGCAGGCCTCTTCGAGGCGCACGACCGCCGGCAGTTCGAGGTGATCGCCTATTCGACCGGCCCCGACGACCGCAGCGCGATGCGTGCGCGTTTGGTCCGCGGCTTCGACCGCTTCATCGACGTCGCCGGGTTTGCGACCGAGCGCCTCGCCGATACCATCCGGCGCGACGGCATCGACATCCTGATCGACCTCAAGGGTCACACCGAGGGCGCGGCCCCCGCCGTGCTCGGCATGCGGCCGGCGCCGATCCAGGTCCATTACCTGGGCTACCCGGGAACGCTGGGCGGCGGGCTGGTCGACTACCTGATCGGCGACGCGATCGTCACGCCGCCGCAACATGCCGCCGACTATGCCGAGACCCTGGCGCTGCTGCCGGGCAGCTACCAGGTGAACGACCGCGGTCGCGTCGTCGCCAATCCGCGGTCGCGCGATGCGCTCGGCCTTCCGCCCCAGGGTGTCGTGCTTTGCTGCTTCAACAACAGCTATAAGATAAATCCGGAAGTCTTTGATGCATGGATGAAAATCCTTGCCGAACTCCCCGATGCCGTCCTGTGGTTGCTGGCCCGGGACACCGACTCCGACCTGACCGGCAACCTGCGCCGCGAAGCAGTCCGGCGAGGCATCGACGCGCGCAGGTTGGCATTCGCGGCGCCGCGCCCCAATCCGGAATACCTGGCGCTCTACCGAGTTGCCGACCTGTTCCTCGACACTTGGCCCTACAACGCCCACACGACGGCCAGCGACGCGCTGTGGGCGGGTTGCCCGGTCGTCACCTGGCGCGGCGAGACCTTCGCCGCGCGCGTGGCGGCGAGCCTGCTGACGGCGGTCGGACTTCCCGAGCTTGCCTGCGACGATGTCGAAGGCTACGTCTCGACGGCGATCGCGCTTGCACGTGACCCCGGGGAGTGCCGCCGGATGCGCGAGCATCTCGAAGGGCCGGGCCGCCAGAGTCCGCTCTTCGACACCGTCGCGACGACGCGTGCCCTGGAGGCGGCCTACCTCGCGATGGCAGACCAGTACCGGCGCGGTGTCCGCGAGCCCATCCGGGTCGGCTTGCCCTGACGGCAGCGCCCGCGCGGCAAGGGTGGCGGCCAGCCTGGCGGACGAACGCTCGCGAAGGCGCGCGCGCCGCCCGGCTCACTGGCGCAGGAATTCGAGCGCCTGATCGATGCGGTCGACGGCGACAATGCTCATGCCATCAATGGCTTGCTTCGGTTTATTGAGGCTGGGTATCAAGGCCGTGCGGAAGCCCAACTTGGTCGCTTCACGCAGCCGTTCCTGACCGCGCTGGACCGGACGGATCTCTCCCGCGAGCCCGACTTCACCGAAAATAAGAGATTTCGCCGGCAATGCCTTGTTTTTAAGTGAAGAACATACTGCCAACATGACGGCCAGATCCGCGGCAGGCTCCAGGATCCGTACGCCTCCGACGGCGTTGACGAATACGTCGAATCCCGCCGTATCGACGCCGCCGTGGCGGTGGAGCACCGCGAGCAACAGCGCGAGTCGCTGCGGATCGAGCCCGACCGCCAGCCGCCGCGGCGCCGCGCCCTGGACCGGATCGACCAGCGCCTGCACCTCGACCAGCAGCGGCCGCGAGCCTTCCAGCGTCGCGACGACCGCCGATCCGGGGACACCTTCCGCGTGCTGCGACAGGAACAGCGCGGAAGGATTGGCCACACCCTTGAGGCCGCGCTCGGTCATCGCGAATACCCCGAGCTCGTTGGCGGCGCCGAAGCGGTTCTTGATCGCGCGCACCAGCCGGAAGCTCGAATGGGTGTCGCCTTCGAAATACAGCACGGTGTCGACGATGTGCTCGAGCACGCGCGGTCCGGCGATCGCGCCCTCCTTGGTCACGTGGCCGACGAACAGCACGACGACCCCTCGCTGCTTGGCGAGGCGCGTCAGTTGCGCCGCGCACTCGCGAACCTGGGCGACGCTGCCCGGCGCCGAGGCGAGCGCCTCGGTGTAGATCGTCTGGATCGAATCGATGACGACGATCTCCGGCGCGGCTGCGCCGATCGCTGCGATGATCGCTTCGAGCTGCACTTCCGCAAGCAGCTCGATCGGCGCGTTGACCAGCGCGAGCCGCTGGGCCCGCAGCGCGATCTGCTCGGCGGATTCCTCGCCGGTCACGTACAGCGTGCGGTGCGCGGCGCCCAGCGCGGCGCCCGCCTGCAGCAGCAGCGTCGACTTGCCGATGCCCGGGTCGCCGCCCAGCAGGATGACTCCGCCGGGGACCAGTCCCCCGCCCAGCACGCGGTCGAATTCCTCGAGCCCGGTCGGGATGCGCTGGGTCGCACGGGCCTCGACCGACGACAGCTTGGTGATCGCGGAGCGTGCGCCGGCGACGCTGTCGAAGCGCGTGGGCGCGGTGGCGGCGAGGCTTTCCACCAGCGTGTTCCACGCCCCGCAGCCCGGGCACTGGCCCTGCCACTTGGGCGACTGGCCGCCGCACTCGGTGCAGGCATAGATGGTCTTGGTTCTGGGCTTGGCCATCGGGGAAGCCTCAGTCCGAGGTCGCGATCACGCGTCTGCGCTCACGCGGTGTGCATGCGTGCCGGCGCTTCAGGCGAGCTCGTCGGGAGTGACGGTCGCCGTCCCGAGCTTGCCGACGACGATGCCGGCGGCCCGGTTCGCGATGGCGACCGCGTCGGGCAGCGGCGCGCCGGCGGCGAGCAGCGCGCCCAGCGTCGCGATCACCGTGTCGCCCGCGCCGGAGACGTCGAAGACCTCGCGCGCCTGCGCCGGAATGGTCAGCGTGCCTGCGTCGGAGTAGAGGCTCATCCCCTCTTCCGAGCGCGTCACCAGCAGCGCGCCGAGATCGAGATCGCGCCGCAGCGCCTGCGCCCGGCGCTCGAGGTCCGCCTCGTCGCGCCAGCGGCCCGCGACCTGCCGGAACTCGCCGCGGTTGGGCGTCATCAGGCTCGCCCCGCGATACCTGTCCCAGTCGTCGCCCTTGGGGTCGACCAGCACCGGCTTGCCTGCGGCGCGCGCGCGCCCGATCATCGTCGCGATGTGCGCGAGGCCGCCCTTGCCGTAGTCGGAGAGCACGACGGCGTCGGTATCGGCGAGCAGTGCGTCGAAATCGGCGAGCTTGGAAGCGAGGAGCTCGTGCGACGGGGCCGTCTCGAAATCGATGCGCAGCAACTGCTGCTGGCGGCCGATGACGCGCAGCTTGACGGTGGTCGTCAGCGCCGCGTCGCGCAGAAAGGACGTGCTGACGCCGTCCGCCGCGAGCATGCGCAGCAGCGTATCGGCAGGCTCGTCGTCCCCGGTTGCGGACAGCAGCGTTGCGCGGGCGCCGAGGGCAGCGGCGTTGCGCGCGACGTTCGCCGCTCCGCCCGGCCGCTCCTCCGAGCGCGCGATCCTGACGACGGGAACCGGCGCCTCGGGCGAGATGCGCTCGACGTCGCCGAACCAGTAGCGGTCGAGCATGACGTCGCCCACCACCAGCACCCGCGCCTTCGCGACGCGCGCGCGCCAGGCCGAGAAGCCGGGGCTCATCGGACCCCCGCGCTTGCGGCGCTCATCTGACGCCCCCCACGCTTGCGGCATTCGCCGCTGCGCTGCCCCCGGAGGGGGAGCAATTCGCGCCTTGGGACGGCCCGGCGGCGCTCATCGCCGTCCGATCGCACGGTACTCGAAGCCGGCGCCGCGCACGACGTCGGGTTCGTAGAGATTGCGGCCATCGAAGATCACCGGCTGCTTCAGGTGCCTGCGCAGTGCGTCGAAATCGGGGCTGCGGAACTCCTTCCACTCGGTCACCACGACCAGCGCGTCGGCACCGTCGCAGGCGGCGAGCGGGTTCGCCGCGAACGAGACTGCGGGTGCATCGCCCAGCACCCGCCGCGCCTCGTCCATTGCCACCGGATCATAGGCGCAGATCGTCGCGCCGCGGCGGACCAGCGCGTCGATGACGACGCGCGAAGGTGCCTCGCGCATGTCGTCGGTGTTCGGCTTGAACGCGAGCCCCCACAGCGCGAAACGCCGCCCCGTGAGGTCGGCGCCGAAGTGCGCGACGATCTTTTCCACCAGCACCTGCTTCTGCGCGTCGTTGACCGCCTCGACCGCGCCGAGGAGCCGCAGGGGCAGGCCATGGCGCTGCGCGGTGAACTGCAGTGCCTTGACGTCCTTGGGGAAGCAGCTCCCGCCATAGCCCGCGCCTGGGTAGAGGAAGTGGTAGCCGATCCGCGGGTCCGAGCCGATGCCCTGGCGCACGGCCTCGATGTCGGCACCCAGCCGATCGGCGAGGTTCGCGAGCTCGTTCATGAACGAGATCCGCGTCGCAAGCATCGCATTCGCGGCGTACTTGGTGAGCTCCGCCGAGCGCGGGTCCATCACCAGCAGGCGCTCGCGATTGCGCTGGAACGGCGCGTAGATGCTGTGCAGCAGGGAGATCGCCCGGTCGTTGTCGGCACCGATGACAATGCGGTCGGGTTTCATGAAATCCTCGACCGCGGCGCCCTCCTTCAGGAACTCCGGGTTCGACGCGACCGCATAGGGGATGTCGACGCCGCGCGCCGAGAGCTCCTCGGCGATCGCCTCGCGCACCCGCTCGGCCGTGCCGACCGGCACCGTCGACTTGTCGACCACCAGCGTCCATTGGGTCATCCGGCGCCCGATGTTGCGCGCCGCCTGCAGCACGTACTGCATGTCGGCGCTGCCGTCCTCGTCCGGGGGCGTCCCGACGGCGATGAACTGGACATTGCCATGGCCCACCGCGGCGTCGATGTCGGTGGTGAAGCGCAGCCGACCGGCAGCCACGTTGCGATGGATCATCGGCTCGAGCCCCGGCTCGTGGATCGGCACGCCGCCGCCTTTCAGCATCTCGATCTTGCGCGCATCGACGTCGAGGCACAGTACGTCGTTGCCGACTTCGGCGAGGCAGGTTCCAGTGACGAGCCCGACGTAGCCCGTGCCGATCATCGTGATTTTCATGCGGATATTCCGAGCGAACGGTTGATGCCGGAGAGGGCTGCCACCGGATCGGCAGCCGCGGTGATCGGCCGGCCGATGACGAGATACGATGCGCCGCGGGCGAGCGCCTGCTCCGGGGTAACGATGCGCGCCTGGTCGTCCTTGGCGCTGTCCGTCGGGCGGATTCCCGGCGTCACCAGCTTGAAGTCGGGGCCCAGCGCGCTGCGCAGCAGCGGCGCCTCGACGGCCGAGCACACGACGCCGTCGAGTCCGCAGTCGCGCGCGAGGGTCGCGAGCCGCAGGGCCTGGGCGCCGGGGTCGGCGGCGATCCCGGTCTCGGCCAGCGCCGCCGCATCGAGGCTCGTCAGCACCGTGACGGCGACGAGCAGCGGCCGCGCTCCGGTTTGCCCGGCCGCGGCCGTCGCGACGGCGTCACGCGCGGCGGTCAGCATCGCCCGCCCGCCCGCCGCATGGACGTCGACCATCCACACGCCCAGTCGCGTCGCGGCGGCACAGGCCTGCGCGACGGTGTTCGGGATGTCGTGGAACTTGAGGTCGAGGAACACGTTGAATCCGCGTTCGACCAGCCTGCGCACGGGTTCGGGGCCGGCGACGACGAACAGCTCCTTGCCGACCTTGACCGCGCACTGCCGCGGGTCGAGCCGATCGGCCAGCGCCATTGCGTGCATCGGATCGGCGAAGTCGAGCGCGACGATGACGCGAGGGGGGTTCGCAGGCATGCTCATCCGTGAAGCTCGGGCGCGGACTCCAGACTGCCGGATGCATTGCGGCGATCAGGCATAGCCGTCGGGCATCTCGGTGCGCCGCGGAGGGTAGGTCTCCCATTTCTGGCAACCGGGGCAGCGCCAATAGTATTGCTTGGCGCGGAAGCCGCATTGGTCGCAGCGGTAAAAACCCAAGCGCTTGATGTGCTGGCCGACGAGCCCCTTGACCAGCTGCAGGTCGTGGCGCCGATCGGCCGGCGCCGCCATGAGCTGGGCCTCGAGCAGCCGATCGAGGCCGATCAGCGTCGGATTGCGCGCCAGCTCGTCCTTGATTAGCGCGGCCGCCGACGCCGGCCCCTCGTGCTCCAGCACCAGCGCGAACAGTGCGTTCAGGATGTCGAGCGACGGGTACTGCTGCTGGTAGCTGCGCAACAGGCGGATTCCCGCGGGCGCGTCGCCCTGCCTGCGAAACGCGTCGGCAATGCGGTCGGCGGCGAGCGCGAGGAAGGCAGGGTCCTGGGATTCGATCCGCTGCCAGGCCTCGAGCGCGCCGCGCCAGTTTCCTTCCTGGAACTCCAGGTCGCCGTGGACCAGGTTCGCGCGCGTGCAGCCACGGTGCATCGCCAGCGCGCGCTCGAGCTCGGCCTGCACCGTCGCGCGGTCGGGCTTGACCAGCGCGGCCTGCGCGAGCTCGCAGTGATACTGCGCGATCTCCTTGTGGTACGGCTGCTTGGCGAGGACCTCCATGCGGCGCGTGGCGGAGATCGCCTTCGGCCAGTCCTTCTCGGTCTCGTAGATCGAGATCAGGTGCGACAGAGCCGAGTGCTCGAACGGCGACCCGTCGAGCTTGCGGAACAGGTCTTCGGCCCGGTCGAGCAGCCCTGCGCGATGGAAATCCTGCGCGAGCTCGTAGGTGGCCATCGTCCGCTTGTCGGCGGGCAGCGTGGGCCGGTCGAGCAGGTTCTGGTGCATGCGAATCGCACGGTCGGTCTCGCCCTGGCGACGGAACAGCGACCCCAGCGCGAAGTGCAGGTCGATCGTCTGCGGGTCGACCTTGACGACCTCGATGAACGACTCGATCGCCTTGTCCGGCTGCTCGTTCAGCAGGAAATTGAGTCCCTTGAAATACGAAAGCGGGAGCGCCCGCGATTCATGCAGCAGGTGCTTGATGTCGATGCGCGCGGCGATCCAGCCCAACGCGAAGAACAGCGCCGGTATCGGCAGCAGCCACCACAGCTCGAAGTCCATCGGCAGAAGATCCCGGCGCCGCCCCGCCCGCTCAGGCGCCGCCCGTCGGCGGCTCGAACCCCGGCCCCGATGCGGGTGCGGTCCCGGGGGTCGCACCGTGCGGCAAGGGCGTCGCCGGGTGCGGGCGCTGCTCGCGGCGCATCCGGGTCATCTGGCGCTTGAGGCGCGCGACCTTGAACGCCGCCGACAGGAGCCCGAGCGCGACGCCAGCCGCGAACGCGATCAGGATCACGAACACCAGCGGCGCCTGCCACGTGTAGAACGTGAGCACCGTGACGGTCACCGGCTGGGCGTTCTGCAGCGAGACGAACAACAGCACGATGAAGATGATCGCCGTCAGGATCCAGCGCAGCACGCTCATGGCCATCGTCCGAAAAAAAAGGCGGCCCGCGCGTTCACGCCGGCCGCCCGATCGAGTGTCATCGTCCGGGTCAATCCTGCGCGGCGTCGAAGTCGACGCGCTCGCGCAATTCCTTCCCGGCCTTGAAATGCGGCACGTACTTCTCCGGCACCTGCACCTTCTCGCCGGACTTGGGATTGCGCCCGGTGCGGGGTGGCCGATAGTTCAAACCGAAGCTGCCGAACCCGCGGATCTCGATGCGCTCACCTTTCGCGAGGCTTTCGGCCATCGCATCGAGCACCATCTTCACCGCAAGCTCGGCATCCTTGGCGACCAGTTGCGGAAACTGCGCCGCGAGGCGGTCGATCAGCTCCGATTTGGTCATCGCGCGTGCCCCGCCGTCAGCCGTTGGCCTTGTTGTCGAGCTTCGCCTTCAACAGCGCACCGAGGTTGGTCGTCCCGGTGCTGGCGCCGGCATTCTCCGCGCTGATCCGCTGCATCGCCTCGGACTCGTCGGCGTTGTCCTTCGCCTTGATCGACAGGTTGATGCTGCGGTTCTTGCGATCGACGTTGATGATCATCACCGTCACCGTATCGCCTTCCTTCAGCCGCGTGCGGATGTCCTCGACGCGATCGCGCGAGACTTCCGATGCGCGCAGGTAGCCTTCGATCTCGCCACCCAGCGACAGGACCGCTCCCTTCGCGTCGAGGCTCTTGACCGTGCCGGTGACGATGCTTCCCTTGTCGTGGGTCGCGACGAAATTGTTGAAAGGATCTCCTTCGAGCTGCTTGATGCCGAGCGAGATGCGCTCGCGCTCGACGTCGATTGCCAGCACGACGGCCTCGACTTCCTGGCCTTTCTTGTAGTCGCGCACCGCCTGCTCGCCGGGATTCGCCCACGACAGGTCGGACAGGTGCACGAGGCCGTCGATGCCGCCGGCCAGGCCGACGAACACGCCGAAGTCGGTGATCGACTTGATCTGGCCCGACACCTTGTCGCCCTTCTTGAAGTTCATCGCGAACTCGTCCCAGGGATTGGCCATGCACTGCTTCATCCCCAGCGAGATGCGGCGGCGATCCTCGTCGATCTCGAGGATCATCACCTCGACCTCGTCGCCGAGCTGCACGACCTTGGTCGGATGGATGTTCTTGTTGGTCCAGTCCATCTCCGAGACGTGGACGAGGCCCTCGATGCCCGACTCGATCTCGACGAACGCGCCGTAGTCGGTGATGTTCGTGACCTTGCCGAACAGGCGCGTGCTCGGCGGATAGCGCCGCGACAGGCCGACCCACGGGTCGTCGCCGAGTTGCTTCAGCCCCAGCGAGACGCGGTTCTTCTCCTGGTCGAACTTCAGGACCTTGGCGGTCACCTCGTCACCCACCGACAGGACTTCCGACGGATGCTTGACGCGGCGCCATGCGAGGTCGGTGATGTGCAGCAGGCCGTCGATGCCGCCCAGATCGACGAACGCGCCGTAATCGGTGATGTTCTTGACGATGCCCTTGACGACCGAGCCCTCGGACAGCGTCGACAGCAGCTTTTCCCGCTCCTCGCCCAGGCTCTCCTCGAGCACGGCACGGCGCGAAACCACGACGTTGTTGCGCTTGCGGTCGAGCTTGATGACCTTGAAGTCGAGCTGCTTGTTCTCGTAGGGCGTCGTGTCCTTGACCGGACGGATGTCGACCAGCGACCCGGGCAGGAACGCGCGGATGCCGTTGATCATGACGGTGAGGCCGCCCTTGACCTTGCTCGTGACGAGGCCCTGGACGACCGAGCCCTGCTCCATCGAGGCTTCGAGATCGTGCCAGGCCTTGAGGCGCTTGGCCTTGTCGCGCGACAGGCGGGTCTCGCCGTAGCCGTTCTCGAGGCTCTCGATCGCGACAGTGACGAAATCACCCGGCTTGACCTCGACCTCGCCGTTGTCGCCTTTGAATTCCTCGATCGGGATGAAGCTCTCCGACTTCAATCCGGCATTGACGACGACGATGTTGTAGTCGACGCGGATGACTTCGGCGGTGATCAGCTCGCCCTGGCGCATTTCCTGGCGCGCGAGGGACTCCTCGAACAGCGCGGCGAAGTTCTCGGCACCTGCCGCGGCAGTGGAGGCTTGTTGGGTGGCAATAGCCATCTGGGTTGGTTCCTTTGTCGATAACGCCGCCTGCTGCGAGAACCCTGTATCTCGCCCGCGGCGGGTTGGTGGTTGAAAATCCGAATGCACGCACCGGCTAGGGTAAGCGCGGCTTTCGGCTCCTTGCGTCGAATCGCCTTACGTTGTCATCTGCACCCGCCCGCACCGCAGCGGTCGCGATAGAGCGCCAGGACTGCGTCGGTGACTGCGGCGACCGACAGGTCGGTCGAATCCAGGACCACCGCGTCCGCGGCCGGCACCAGCGGTGCAGCCGCACGGGTCGTGTCACGGACGTCGCGTTCCAGGATATCGCGCAAAAGGTCGTCCATTTTAGCGGAGATTCCTTTTTCGATCAACTGCTTATGGCGGCGACTGGCCCTGGCCTCGGCGCTGGCCGTCAGGAATACCTTGAGCCAGGCGTCCGGGAAGACCACCGTGCCCATGTCCCGCCCCTCGGCGACGAGCCCCGGCGGGGCCCGGAACGCCCGCTGCCGTGCCAGCAGCGCCGACCGGACCGGGGCGTGCACGGCGACGCGGGATGCCAGGGCCGAGACCGCCTCGCTGCGCAGTGCTTCGCTGACGTCCCGCCCCTGAAGGCCGATGCGCCCGCCGTCGAATTCCGGCGCGAGTGTCGATGCGATCCGTGCGAGTCCCGGCGCGTCGTCCGCGGCGACGTTCCGTTCCAGCGCCCGCAGCGCGACCAGCCGGTACAGCGATCCACTGTCCAGGTAGCGAAAACCCAGTGCCTGGGCGACCCGCAGGGCAATGGTGCCCTTCCCCGACGCCGCGGGTCCGTCGATCGCGATGACCGTCGGCAGCCTTTCCGCGCTCATCGACGCGCCCCGCGCCCGTCCCCGGAGCGGGTTTCCGGCCCGGACCCGTCGACAATCCTGGCAAACTGCTCGAAGAACCCGGGATAGGTCTTGCGCACGCAGCCCGGATCGTTGATCGTCACCCCGGCACCTCCGAAAGCCGCGAGCGCGAAACACATGGCCATCCGGTGGTCGTCGTAGGTATCGATGGCCGCGTGGCGGAAGTCCGCCAGCGGCGCGACCTCGAGCCAGTCGTCGCCGGCAGCGACGCAGGCCCCGAGCTTCGCGAGCTCCGTCGCCATCGCTGCGATGCGATCGGTCTCCTTGACGCGCCAGCTCCCGATATTGACCAGGCGCATGGCCGCGCGCGCGAACAGCGCGACGACGGCCAGCGTCATCGCCGCGTCGGGGATCGCGAGGCAATCGACGATCCCCCCTTCGAGCGGGCGGCCCCGGCGCGCTTCGATCCAGTCGTCGCCGAAGCGAATGTCGGCGCCCTGGCGCTGCAGCACGTCGGCGAATGCGACGTCGCCCTGGATCGAGTTCCGTCCCACACCGGTAACGCGCACCGGTCCGCCACCGATGACGCCGGCGGCGAGGAAGTACGATGCCGACGAAGCGTCGCCTTCGACGTGCAGCGTCCCGGGGCTGACGTAGCGGGCCCCCGCCTCGACGCGGAACGTCGAGGCGTCCGGCGTCGCGACCGCGACGCCGAAGCGCTGCATCAGGCGCGTCGTGATCTCGACGTAGGGACGCGATATCAGCGGCGTCACGATCTCGACCGTCGTCGCCGTCTCGGCAGCGCCGCGCGCCACCGGCAACGCGAGCAGCAGCGCCGACAGGAACTGGCTCGACACGTCGCCGCGGATCGGAATGCTGCCGCCCGCGCGCCCGCCCGAGGCCCCGATGGCGAGCGGCGGGAACCCGGCGTTGCCGAGGTAGCGCAGCTCGCAGCCCTGGTGGCGCAACGCGTCGACCAGGTCCCCGATCGGGCGCTCGCGCATCCTGGCGACGCCGTCGATCGTGTAATCGCCCCCCTGCATCGCAAGGACGGCGGTCAATGGCCGGACCGCGGTTCCGGCATTGCCGAGGAAGAGCGCCGCGCTGCGGTTCGGGAATAGCGGACCGACGCCGTCGACTTTGCAGTCGCCATTGGCACGGTCGTGGTCGACGTGCACGCCAAGCGTGCGCAGCGCCTCGGTCATCCTCTCGGTGTCGTCGGCGTCGAGCAGTCCGGACAGCCGTGTCGTCCCCGTCGCCAGCGCGGCGAGCAGCAGCGTGCGATTCGAGATGCTCTTGGAGCCGGGCAACGCAACGCTGCCTCGCGCCTGCGCGACAGGCGCCAGCGTGAGCGCCGCGGGATCGGGCTCGGTCATCGGCGGGTCGGTCCGGCCGGCAGGCGCGTCACGGCGCACTGGCGGCGGGCTCGACGGCACCGATGCCCGAAGCGCCCCAGCGCTTGCGCGCTTCCGCGGCCTTGGCGATCAGCGCCTGGACCGCAGTCGCGTCGCGATGCTCGATCGACAGCGCAAGTGCGTCGAGCGCATCGCGGTACGCGGCGATCTCGATCAGCAGGGCGTCGCGGTTGGCGAGCGCGATGTCGCGCCACATCTCGGGCGAACTCGCAGCGATTCGGGTGAAATCGCGGAAGCCGCCACCGGCATTGCCCAGGTATTCGTCGCCGTCCGGGCGCGACACGAGCTCGGCCACGAGCAGGAACGCGAGCAGGTGCGGAAGATGCGAAACGGCGGCGAGGATCCGGTCGTGCCGCTCGGGATCGAGCCGCGATACGCGCGCGCCGCAGGCAGTCCAGAACTCCTCGGCGCGGGCGAGCGCCGCGGGCGCGGTCTCGGGCAACGGCGTCAGGATGACTTGGCGACCGACGTAGAGCGTCGCTTCGGCCGCGTCGGCGCCCGAGCGCTCGCTTCCGGTGATGGGGTGGCCGGGCACGAACCGGGGCAGGCTGCGCCCCAGTGTCTCGCGCGCCGCGCGGACGACATCCTGCTTGGTGCTGCCCGCGTCGGTGACGACGGTCCCGGCATCGAGCGCTGGCGCAAGCGCGGCGAGGACGGACCGGTACTGCGCGACTGGGGTCGCGATCAGAACGATGTCCGCACCCGCCACTTCGCGCGTCCAGTCCTGGTCCAGGGTCAGTGCCTTGTCGATCGCGCCACGCGCCAGTGCGCGGTCGAGGTTCGCGCGCGAGCGTCCCACTCCCACGACCTCCCCGACCACGCCCGCCGAGCGCAGCGCGAGGGCGCAGGACGCCCCCATCAGCCCCACGCCGACGACGACGAGCTTAGCGATTCGCACCGGACGCAACATCGGCGGCGACGTCCAGTGCCTGCGCGAGCGCAGCCAGGAAGCGCTCGTTCTCGCGGGGCAGGCCGACGGTGACCCGCAGCCACTCGGGAAGGCCGTAATTGGCGACCGGGCGCACGATGACGCCCCGCGCCAGCAGCAATTGGTAGACGCGCGACGCGTCGCCGACCTGCACCAGCACGAAGTTCCCGTGCGACGGGAGCCAGCGCAGCCGGTGGCGGGAGAACCCGGCCTCGAGCACGCGCATGCCTTCGCGATTGAGCCGCCGGCTCTCGTCGACATAGGCGGTGTCCTCGAGCGCCGCGATCGCCGCCGCCTGCGCCAGCGAGTTGACGTTGAATGGCTGGCGGACACGGTTCAGCAGGTCGGCCACCGACGCGTCCATCACGCCGAAGCCGATGCGCAGCCCGGCGAGACCGTGGGCCTTGGAGAATGTCCGCGACACGATCAGGTGCGGATAGCGTCCGACCCAGTCGACGGCATCGGACTGGTCGGAAGGCTCGAGGAACTCGTCGTAGGCCTCGTCGAGGACGACCAGGACGTCGCGTGGGACCGCATCGACGAAGGCCTCGACGGCGGCGGGCGCGAGCCAGGTTCCCGTGGGATTGTTCGGATTGGCGACGAACACGATCCGTGT
>DAHUXO010000239.1 GCA_027307095.1 Betaproteobacteria bacterium
GTCTGCGCGACGCAATCCGTGGACAAGGCGAGGCGCCGAGGTCGCAAGGCGGGGCAATGAATCATCGGCGCCGGGGTCAATTTTGCTCCGGCGGCAACATTCGCCACGCCAAGGGGTGGCCGCAGCGGGTCGCCGCTGCATCGTCCAGCACGGCCGAGAAACTATATCGTAATATGATATAGTTCCGCCTTTTTGTCCGAGAACATCCGATGAAGCCCCAAGCCCTCGCGGCGCGGCCGCCAGTGCCCTCGGGTCTCGGCGACTACGCGGTCAATCCGCGGATCCTGCTGATCGCTGCCCTGGCGTTGGCGGTCGGCGCGGTCGCTGCGGTGGTGTCCGATGCGCTGCTCAAGCTGATCGGACTGATCACTAACATCGTCTTCTACCAGCGTGTCGCGACCGCACTCGTCGCTCCCGGTGCGAGCGACCATCCGTGGTGGTTGATCGTCGCGGCGCCGGTGGCCGGGGGACTGATCGTTGGATTGATGGCGCGCTACGGCTCGGAGGCAATCCGCGGCCACGGCATGCCGGAGGCAATCGAGGCGATCCTGCGGGGAGGCAGCAAGATCAAGCCCCGAGTCGCTCTGCTCAAGCCGATTTCGGCCGCCATCACCATCGGGACCGGCGGCCCATTCGGCGCCGAAGGACCGATCATCATGACCGGCGGTGCCTTCGGCTCGCTGATGGCCCAGATGCTGTCGCTGACCGCGGACGAGCGCAAGACGCTGCTGGTCGCGGGCGCCGCCGCCGGGATGGCGGCGACCTTCAACGCCCCCCTCGCCTCGATTCTGCTGGCGGTCGAGTTGCTGCTCTTCGAATTCCGGCCGCGCTCGTTCGTGCCGGTGTCCGCGGCGGTCGTGGTCGCGACCGCGCTGCGCTGGCGGCTCCTCGGAACCGCGGCGATCTTTCCTGCCGTGCATGCGCTGCCGCCGCTGGCGTTCCAGGATCTCGCGCTGTGCGCGGCAGCCGGAATCGTCGGGGGCTTCGTCGCGTGGCTGGCGACTTCGCTGGTCTACCTCTCGGAGGACGCTTTTCGCAAGCTGCCGATCCACTGGATGTGGTGGCCGGCGATCGGCGGACTCATCATCGGCGTAGGTGGACTATTCGAGCCGCGCGCCCTGGGGGTCGGCTACGACGTGATCGGTGCCCTGCTCTCCGGCCATGCCACGCTCGGCCTGATCGTCGGCATTCTCGTCGTGAAGACGCTGATCTGGAGCCTGTCATTGGGATCGGGAACCTCGGGCGGAGTGCTCGCGCCTGTGTTCATGATCGGTGCGGCGCTGGGATCGCTGCTCGCCTACGTATTCCCGCCCGTCGCCCCGGGGTTCTGGGCGCTGATGAGTCTCGCAGCCGTGGTCGGTGGCGTGATGCGCAGTCCCCTGACTGGCGTTGTGTTCGCGATGGAACTCACCCACCAGTGGGATGCCGTGATGCCACTGGTCGTCGCGTCGACGGTGGCATTCCTGCTTTCGGTGCTGGTCCTGAAGCGCTCGGTCCTGACCGAGAAAGTGGCACGCAAGGGAACGCACCTGACCCGGGAGTATTCGGTCGATCCGCTGGAGGTCTTCCTCGTCGCAGAAATCATGCCGAGGAGCTTCCTGTGCTTCCGCAGCGGCGCGAGTCTGCAGGGCGCCCTCGAGGAAGTGGCAAGGTCCTGGTCCGGCGCGCGCAAGCGCAAGCTCGCTCACATCCAGCGGCTGTATCCGGTGCTCGACGAGCAGACCCGACTCGCGGGACTGGTGACGCACCAGCAACTGCTCGCGGCGACGTTTCGGCCGGGCTCGGCGCCGCCGACAACGGTCGACGCGCTGATGGAACGCAACCCGATCGTCGGCCATCCCGACATGACCCTGCGCGAGCTGGCCAATCTGATGGCCCGGCGCCAGGTCTCGAGTGTCCCGATCGTCGACCGGGGCGACCCGCGTCGCGTGCTGAGCGTGATGGCGATGGATCAGGTGCTCGAGGCGCGCCTGCGGGACGTCGACGAGGAACACAAGACCGAGCGCATCCTGCGCCTGCCGCAGGTCCGCGCCATCAGCGGGGGCCGCCTGATGGTTCGCAGCCGGGCGCGACCGGTCGCCCCGGGCGACGGCAACGATATCGACCCGGACGCGGGCCCCGGCTGAACCCCACCGGTCGCCCCCGCTGCCGACCGCAACTCCCCAGCGCGGCCACTCGACGCTCGGGCAGATCAGCCCCAACGAGTTCGAACGGAGCTATGCGGGCTTAGCGTAGTGTCCGGAGTACCGGGGGAATTCCAGTCGACGCCTTCACGACGGCGTATAGTGGCCGTTGGACGTGCCCGCCGGCATTGCGGGTTGAAAGGCACCTGCGCGAACTG
>DAHUXO010000240.1 GCA_027307095.1 Betaproteobacteria bacterium
TGCGGGCGGCGGCGTAGACGGCCGCCTGCACGCGCGAATTGAGGTCGAGCTTGCGCAGGATGTGCTGGACGTGAATCTTGACCGTCGTCTCGGCGATGGCCAGCGCGCGCGCGATCTCCTTGTTGCTTGCGCCGCGCGCGATGTGCTGCAGGATCTCGCGCTCCCGCGGCGACAGCGACCGGATCGGGTCGGTCGCGGCGGGCGGCGTGGGCGTTTCGTCCGCAGCGGGGCGTGCGCTGGCCTGCTGGAAGGCACTGACGAGCTTGCCCGTCATCTCGGGACTGACGACCGATTCGCCTTGCATGGCGCGCTCGATCGCCTGCGCGAGAGTCTCGCTGTCCACCGTCTTCAGCAGGTAACCGTGGGCGCCGGCGCGCAGCGCCGCCGCGAGATCGCCCTCGTCCTCGCTCACCGTCAGCATCAGCACGCGCGCGGCGGGCGCCGCTTCCTTCAGGCCCGGCAGTGCGGCGATGCCGGCCACGCCGGGCAGGTGGTTGTCGAGCAGGATCACGTCGGGCCCGAGTTCCTGCGCGCGTCGCTGCGCCTCGCCTGCATCGCCCGCCTCGCCGACCACCGCGAACCGGCTGTCCTGCCGCAGCAGCGCGATCAAGCCGCGGCGAAAGAGCGTATGGTCGTCGACGACCAGGATGCGGATCGCGGACATCGCAGGCGCCAGGTCCTCAGGCCGCCTCGGATTCGCGTCGCGTCGCGGCCGCCGTGCTCGACGGCACGGTCAGAACGATCGAGGTCCCCCCACCGGGTGCCGACTGCACCTCGACCTGCGCACCGATGCGCGCGGCGCGCTCGCGCATGATGCGCAGGCCGACGTGCGTCTCGTCGACGGCGTCGCGGGCAGCGAAACCGTGGCCGTCGTCGCGCACGATGAAGCGCCATTGCGGGGCCTGCCGCACGTCGAGCCACACCTGTCGCGCAGCGGCGTGCTTGCGGACGTTGGAAAGCGCTTCCTGGATGACGTGCAGCACCTGCACCTGCCGGTCGGGGTCGAGGGGCATGCCGTGGCCCTCGGTGCTGAAATGAGTGGCGAGGCCGGTCTGGTGCTCGAACTTGCGCAGCGTCGCCCTCAGTGCAGGTTCGATGTCCTCGGCGTTGGTGCGCGTGCGGAAATGGACGAGCAGCTCGCGGACGTCGCCGGTGCTCTCGCGCAGGCCTGCGTCGATCTCGCCGATCGTGTGCTCCGCGGCCGGCAGGTCCTTGCGCTTCACCGCGTCGCGCAGCAGCTGGACCTGGATCTTCAGAAAGGCGAGCGACTGCGCGATCGAGTCGTGGAGCTCGCGGGCGAGCAGGCTGCGCTCCTCGGCCACGGCCGCCTCGCGCTCCAGCGCGCTCGCGCGAAGGCCCTCCATCCCGCTCGCGAGATGGCTTGCGAGCGTTTCGAGCAGGCTGCGCTCGTCCTCGGAGACGGCACGCGCGCTGCGATGGAAGAGATCGACCTCGCCGAGGACGCGCTGCTGGTGAGTGATGGGCACGCTCACCAGCGTCTCGTAGCCGGCCCTTGCGCAGTGCCCGAGCGGCGCCGGGCTCGCCGGGTGGATCGGAATCACGCGGGTGACGGCGCGACCCTGCCCCTGGCCGCAGAGGCAGGTTCCGGTGAGCAGGCAGCTCTCGTCCTCGGCCATCGCCTCCGGCAGGCAATCACCCGCGATCAGCAGGTAGCGCGAGTTGGTCTCGTCGGACCAGCGTATCGCGGCAGCGTCGGCATGGGTGATCGTGCGCATCTTGCGCGCAAACCCGCGGGCGAGCTCGTCGAGCGACCCGGCGCGCGACAGCAGGGCGCTGACCTCGTAGAGCGCCGACAGCCGCTGGCGCTCGATTTCCAGGCTCGCGGTCTTGTCGCGCACCTTGTCCTCGAGGTTGCGGTAGAGCGACGCCAGCGTCTGGGCCATGCGGTTGAAGCCTTCGGTGAGCTCCCCGAACTCGTCGCGCGACGTCACGGGAATGCGCGCCGCCAGGTCGCCCTTCGCGATGCTCGCGAGGCCGGCCTTGAGCCGTGCGACGGGATCCAGCACGAACAGGTAGCCGACGTAGAGCGACACGACGGCGCTCGCGATCGCCAGAGCCATCATCGCCATCTGGATGACGTTGAGGATCGCTGTCCAGTGCGAGAGCCGATGCTCGATCGCAGATACCAGTTGGTCGACGGCGTCGACGAAAGCCTCCGTCCGCGCGGTGACCAGCGCCGCCGCGGCGGGCGTGGTCCACGCCGCGCGCAGCGCTTCCCACTCCCGTTGCACGGTGTCGAAGCGGGAGCGGACCTCGTCGGCCCACGGGACGAACAGCGGCCGCGATGGATCGCCGGCGCCGAGCAGCGCGAGCGTGTCGTCCATCCGGCGCAGCAGCGGTCGCGCGGCCATCGGCGCTGCGCCGTGCTGCGTGGCGGCCAGGCGCCAGGCCTGCATGCGCATGCGCCCGGCCTCGTTGACCGCCGCGGCGCCGCCCTCGAGCTGCCAGGTCACCCACAGCGTCAGTCCGATCGATGCCATCGCGAGCGCGAGCAGCGTGCCGCCGACGACGACGAACTTTGTCGCGAGAGTGGTGGGTCGACGCAACGGCGACTTTCCGTGCCTGTCGTCAGTCTAACCGCCGCAGCCCACCGGCCTCGCGCCTCCTGCGGGGGCGACCTAGCGTGGGCCCGCCGCCTTGGTGATCTCGGCGAGCAGCTTCGCGGCACCCGCCGAATGGACGCTCGCGCGGACCAGGATGTCGGGCGGCAGCACCTTCCTGCCGTAATACGCGGCGTTCCAGTCGTCCGAGGTCTTGACGATCGTGCCATCGAGATTGAGGCCGCCGTACACGCCCTTGGAACGGCTGAACGCGACGAGGTCGGCCACGATGTCGGACTTCGCACCAGCGCCCACCGGGCCTGCCGCCACGCTCGCGTCGCCGCCCATCTTGAACGTGCTGGCCAGCAGCGAATTCATGCCCTTGTCCGTCATCACCAGCGTGATCGTCTCCGACACGGCGACGCCGGCCTGGAACCCGACGCTGGCGGTGGCGAGGGTGTAGAACGCGGGGCCGACCCACTTGCCGGTCCGCGGATCCCTGGCGACGAGCAGCGCGCGACCGCCCGAACCGCCGAAAATGAAGCCCGCCTTGACGATTTCAGGCGCGATCAGCACCGCCTTGGCGCGACCGAGGCGCTGCTGGAACCAGGTCATGTCGGGGTCGCGCAGGAAGTTCGAAAAGGTCTTCTCCGACGCGGCAACGAGCTTCTGCTGTTCGGACTGGGCCTTCGCAGCCGGCGCGGCAGCGGCCAGCACGACGAGCGTCAGCAAGGCCACCAGGCTGGATCGAAACATGGTGCGGGGAATCATGGAGTTCTCCTTTCGCGGGCGCGATCCGGCATCGGCGGATCCTGCAGTACATCGCGATCGTGCGCACAGGCATCGCGACGCCTGTCGATCATGATAGGACAGGGGCCGTCTTGCGGGTTTGATCTGCATCATTCCGGTGCGGCGAGCCAGCGACGGATCCTGTCGTAGACTTCGGGCCGGCCGAGCAGGCCGAGGTGGTCGGTGCCATGGGCGACCCACTGCCGCGACGGGTCGAATGCCAGGGCGAGCCGCGGATCCAGATGACGACCGAGCGCGCTGGCGAGCGGCACGATGCCGTCGCCGATCAGGCGGTCGCCGAGATCGCCCTCCGCATTGCCGGTGGTTGCGGCGATGGCATAGCACGCGACGCCTTCCGGCAACGGCAGCGGCACTCGAAGGTCGCCGCCGGGCTCGAACCGGTCGCGCCCGTTCCAGTCTTCGTCGACCAGATTTCCGAAGCGCAGATCGGTGATGCCCGCGCTGCGGATCTTGCCCAGGCGCGCCAGCGGCGCCGAGTACGCGTTCGAGCCGAGCAGCGCATCCACCCAGTTGCCGCCACGCTCGAGCGGCGCGCCATGATGCGGCGTGCCGATGAAGACGAGCCGGTCGAGGCGCCGCAGCCATGCGTGACGCAGCACCTCGCCCTGGTGGCAGGCGCTGCGCGCGACGAGGCCGCCCATGCTGTGCCCGATCAGCGTGAGCTCGGTCAATGGCACCGGCCAGCGTCGCAGCAGGCCTTCGAGCAGGTCGGCGAACGCCCGCCCGTTGGTGGAGACGTGAAGGCCACTGTTGTAATGCAGGTAGACCGGCGTGTACGCGAGGTCGCGGGCCAGCGCTGCGCCGTGATCGTGTCCGTTGCGCTTCCACTGCAGGTCGTTCATGCACAGCCCGTGCGCCAGCACGACCAGCTTGCCGGTCGCCTGCGGGATTGCCGCGGCCAGTCCCGCGCGCTCGTTCGGCAGGGGGATGCCTTCCCGCCGCAGGCGCATGGTGATCGCCAGCGGGTTGTCCGATGCTGCGAGATAGTCGCCGAGCACGCCATTCAGCGCGGCAAGCAGCGTCTCGCGTCCGCGCC
>DAHUXO010000078.1 GCA_027307095.1 Betaproteobacteria bacterium
TCCGCAGACCTGGGACAAGGACGTCGCCGAGATCGAGTCCGGGGGCTACCTGTTCCACGATTCGACCAGGCCATTGCCTGCGTCGAGATTCCGCGAGGATATCATTACGCTGGGCATGCCGCTCACCGCGATCTGCAACGCGCAGTACGCGGATCCGCGCCAGCGCCAGCTGTTCAAGAACATCATCTACCTCGGGGCGTTGTCGGCATTGTTCGGCATCGACGTCGCCGAGATCGAGCGCCTGCTCGCCGAGCAGTACCGCGGCAAGGAGGCGCTGCTCGATTCCAACCGCAAGGCGCTGGCGCTGGGCCGCGAGCACGCGCTCGCGGCCTTCGACTGCCCGCTGGGGCTGCGCGTCGAGCGGCGCGATCGCGTCGGCAACCGGATCTTCGTCGACGGCAACTCGGCGGCGGCCCTCGGCGCGCTGTACGGCGGCGCGACGGTCGCCGCCTGGTACCCGATCACCCCATCGTCATCGCTGGCCGAGAGCTTCGCGAAGTGGTGCGGCAAGTTCCGCAGCGATCCGGCGACCGGCCGCAGGCGCTATGCGATCGTGTAGGCCGAGGACGAGCTCGCGTCGATCGGCATCGTGATCGGCGCGGCCTGGAACGGCGCGCGGGCCTTCACGGCGACCTCGGGCCCGGGCATCTCGCTGATGCAGGAGTTCCTGGGGCTCGCCTATTTCGCCGAGATTCCCGCCGTGCTGTTCGACGTCCAGCGGGGCAGCCCCTCGACCGGGATGCCGACCCGCACGCAGCAGGCCGATCTCCTTTCCTGCGCCTACGCGTCGCACGGCGACACCCGGCACGTGCTGCTCTTCCCCGAGGATCCCCGCGAATGCTTCGAGCTCGGCGCGCTCGCGTTCGACCTCGCCGACCGCCTGCAGACGCCGGTGTTCGTGATGCTCGACCTCGACATCGGCATGCAGGACTGGCTGTGCGAGCCCCTCGCGTGGGATGATCGCAAGACGATGGATCGCGGCAAGGTGATGTCCGCGCAGGAGCTCGACGCCGGTCGCGATTTCGGCCGCTATCTCGATGTCGACGGCGACGGCATTCCCTGGCGCACCTACCCCGGCACCCATCCGTCCAAAGGCAGCTATTTCACGCGCGGCACCACCAAGGACCGCTATGCGCGGTATACCGAGGAGGGGCCGGCCTACGTCGACAACATGCAGCGGCTGCTGCGCAAGTTCGAGACCGCGCGCGCGCTGTTGCCGCGGCCCGAGATCACCAACGCCTCCCAGCCTGCGACCGCCGGGGTCATCTGGTTCGGATCGACCGGCGCGGCGATGGCGGAGTCGCTGGCCGAGCTCGAGCGGCGGGGCATCCACCTCGACCGCATGCGCATCCGCGCGTTTCCCTTCCACGATTCCGTCGCCGAGTTCATCGCGGCTCACGAGCATGTGTTCGTCGTCGAGCAGAACCGCGACGCCCAGCTCAAGATGCTGCTCGTCAACGAATGCCGGATCGACCCGGCCCGGCTCTCCTCGGTGCTGCACTACGATGGGACCCCGATCACCGAGCGGATGATCACGCGCGAGATCGCCGAGCAGGCCAGGCTGTTCGTGCCGGGGCTGGGGTTCCAGCGGCCGGGGATCAGAAAGGTCTCCTGACCCATGACCTACCTCGCCAAGCCGCGATTGCACCATCCCGAGCTGCCGAAAAACGCGCTGGGCTATACACGTCGCGACTACGAAGGCGCGATCTCGACGCTGTGCGCCGGCTGCGGCCACGATTCGATCTCCGCCGCGATCATCCAGGCATTCTTCGACCTCGACATCGCGCCGCACCGGGTCGCCAAGCTGTCGGGCATCGGCTGCTCGTCGAAGACCCCGACATATTTCCTCGGCAACTCGCACGGTTTCAACAGCGTGCACGGGCGCATGCCTTCGGTGCTGACCGGCGCGGCGCTCGCCAACCGCGACCTGATCTACCTCGGCGTCTCGGGCGACGGGGACTCGGCTTCGATCGGGCTCGGTCAGTTCGCGCACGTGCTGCGCCGCGGCGTGAACATGGTCTACATCGTCGAGAACAACGGTGTCTATGGCCTGACCAAGGGGCAGTTCTCCGCCACCGCCGACCGGGGAAGCCGCAGCAAGCGCGGCGCGGCGAACAACGACGAGCCCATCGACCTCGTGCTGCTGGCGCTGGCGCTCGGCGCGACCTTCGTCGCACGCGGTTTCTCGGGCGACAAGGCGCAGCTGGTTCCGCTGATCAAGGCGGCGGTCATGCATCGCGGCGCGGCATTCATCGACGTCATCAGCCCCTGCGTCGCGTTCAACAACCATCCGGGATCGACCAAGAGCTACGACTACGTGCGCGAGCACAACGAGGCGGTCAACCGCCTCGATTTCATGCCGGAGCGCGAACCGATCGGCGTCGAGTACCCGGACGGGGGCACCAGCGACGTCGTGCTGCACGACGGCGGCCTCTTGCGGCTGCGCAAGCTCGACGCCGGCTACGATCCTTCGGACAAGGTGCAGGCGATGTCTTTCCTCGAAGCCCACCGGGCGAGGGGCGAGGTCGTCACCGGGCTCCTCTATCTCCACGCCGACAGCGACGACATGCACGCGGCGTTGCAGACGGTCGACGCGCCGCTCAACGCCCTGTCGGATGCGGACCTCGTCCCGGGCAACGCGGCGCTGGGCGGCGTCAACGCGTCGCTGCGCTAGCCTGGCTCCCTTGCCCCGTCCCTCTCCCCCTGCGGGCGAGAGGGCGTCGAGCGAGAGCGAGGCCGGTGAGGGCTTGCCCGGTGTGGCATAGAATGCGGCGATGCGACGGACGGCCCTGATCATCCTCGGCGTCGCCGCCGGGATCACAGTACTCGTCTTGCTTGCGGTGGCGATCGCGGTTGCGACCGTCGATCCGCGCGCGCTGGTCGCTCCGGTGCAGGCGCGCGTCAAGGCGATGACCGGGCGCGAGCTCGACATCGCCGGGCCGGTCGAGCTCAAGCTGTCGCTGGAGCCCAAGGTCGTCCTCGGCGACGTCAGTTTCGCCAACGCGCCATGGGGTCGGGCGAAGGAGATGGTCCGGGCCAAGCGCATCGAGGCGCGGGTGGCCCTGCTGCCGCTGATCCGGCGCCGTTTCGAGGTCGTCGAACTGGTGCTCGACCAGCCGGTGATCGCGCTGGAGACCGACCTTCAGGGCCGCGGCAACTGGGAGTTCGGCGCGGCGGCCGGCGCGACGGCGAAGGCACCGTCCGCCGCGGCGGGTGCGGCGGGCGCGATGGCCGCGATCGGCATCGCGAACCTGACCGTCGATCATGGCGCCGTCAGCTGGCGCGACGGCGCTTCGGGCAGGACGACCGAGATCGCGATCGACCGGATGACGCTGCACGCGCGCGACTTCACCTCGCCGATGGCCGTCGACTTCAGCGGCAAGGTCAACGGGATGCCGGTGGCGCTTTCCGGCAATCTCGGCCCTGCGGAGGCCCTGCTCGCGCAGCGCGGGCCGTACCCGGTCGCAGTCGCGGGGCAAGTCGACGGCACCGGGGTGAAGCTGTCGACCAAGCTCGCGCGATCGGGAAACACGACGACGCTCGACACCGTGGACGCCGTCTGGGGATCGATCGCCGTGCGCGGCAGCCTGCAGGCCGTCTCGACAGCAGGGGGGACGCGTTACGTCGTCGCGCTGGACATACCGTCGCTGTCCCTGGCCGGTGGCGGACCGAGCGCTGCGAGGTCGTCGGCGAGCGCCAAGGGGGCTGCTGGCGGCGCGAAGTGGGTGATCCCGGACACGCCGCTGCCGCTGGCGGCGGTGGCTGCGCTGGATGCCGAAGGCTCGGTATCGATCGGCCAGGTGGAGTTGCGCGGCGGCCAGCGCGTCGGCAAGGTCGTCGCCCGGCTGGCGTCGCACGGGGGCCGGCTCGACCTGCAGGTCTCGTCGGGCGCGGCGCTCGGCGGATCGCTGACCGGCGATGTCGCGTTCGACGCAGGCGGTGGCCCGGGATCGCTGCATCTGCGGATCTCGGCACAGGGGGTCGACCTCAAGGCACTCGCGGCGGCGGCCGGGAACACCGGCGACATCGGCGGCGGAACGCTACGCACGAGTGTCGACGTCGCCGGCACCGGGACGACGCCGCACCAGTTCGCGAGCAGCATGAGCGGCAACATCCTCGCCGTCGCCGGGCCGATGACGCTGACCGGCGCCGTCGGCGGCGCGGAATCGACGCTGTCGCGGATCACCGGCCTGCTCGATCCACTGCACGCCGCACGCAAGGCGACCGAGTTGCGCTGCGCCGTGGTTCGCCTGCCGGTCGTCGGCGGCGTGGCTCGCGTCGACCGCTCGATCGCGGCCGAGACGGACGAGCTCGGCGTCAGCGCGAGCGGCACCATCGACTTTCGCAACGAAACGATCGACCTCACGCTTCAGCCGCAGCTGCGCCAGGGCGCTTCGATCGACGTGTCGCGAATCGCGGGCCTCGTGCGCGTTCGCGGACCGTTCGCACACCCGGGCGTGGCAATGGATGCCGCGCAATCGGCGCAGGCGATCGCGAGTCTGGGCATCCTCGCCGGCAAGGGCGGAGGACTCGCCGCGCTCGGTCGCGCGCTCGTCGCGACGTCGGGAGGCAAGGTCGAGCCCTGCGCCGTGGCGATGAGTGGCGCCGCTGCGCGCGCAGCTGCGACCGGCAGCCGCGCGCCGGTCGCCCCGGCCGGCAACGTCGGCTTGCCGCGCGATCTGGGCAAAGCCATCGGCAAGCTGTTCGGGCGCTGAAGCGCGCGGACGACCCGCAGCCGGCGCCGACGAAGGGGTCGGCGGGGAGGTCTGGGCCATCCACGGCGGGGGCTTCTATCGCGCGCAGAAATTCCGCACCGCGCCGCGCGTGTTGCCGCAACCGCCGCACTGGTTCAAGTGGGAGGCGGATGCGACCTGGTGGTCGGGGCTCGCGCTCTTCACCGTCTCTTCTTCGCCGCCGTCGCGTGGGCGCTGTCGCAGGCCTCCACCGGGCGCGCGATGCCCTTCGGCAACCCGACCGGGATGACCGAGGGCGAGCGCGCGATCCTCGGGACCTGGATCGACGCGGGCGCGAAACCCGAATAGCGCGCGCGGGGGCCGCGACTACAGCAACGGCGGCTGCAGCGGTTCGCGCAGCGTCGGGTCGTCGTTCGCCACGGCGTTGACGCGAGTGGACACCGGATAGGCGAGCAGAGGCTCTCCCGACCACGGCTCGAGCAGGTCGGCGACGTCGGGGTTCGCGACATCGAGCCAGCGTGCATGCGCGGCCTCGGCG
>DAHUXO010000254.1 GCA_027307095.1 Betaproteobacteria bacterium
CCTCGAGCGCGGCCGCGCCGGGACCCGCAGGCAGGCGATTGCGCACATCGAGCGCACCGACACCCCGGCCCCGCCGCCCAACGCGCAGATGACGGGCGCAGCGCCTTCACCCGCTGCCCGCTGCTCGGATCCGCAGCTGCCGGGCGCGACGCGGGCCCGGCGCACGCGAAATCGCGGGTCAGCCCATCAGGGGCATGTGGAAACCGGGCGCCGCACTCCCGTCGTCCGGCCAGCGCGACGTCACCGTCTTCAGCCGCGTGTAGAAACGAACGCCGTCGACCCCATGCACATTGAGGTCGCCGAACAGCGAGTTGCGCCAGCCGCCGAACGAGTAGAACGCCATCGGCACCGGGATCGGCACGTTGATGCCAGCCATGCCGACCTCGACCTCCCGCTGGAAGCGGCGCGCCGCATGACCCGAGCGCGTGAACAGCGCGGCACCATTGGCGTATGGATTGGCGTTGATGAGGCCGATCGCATCCTCGAGCGAAGGCACGCGAAGCATCGCCAGCACCGGACCGAAGACCTCCTCGCGGTAAATCGTCATCGAGGGTGTCACGCGATCGAACAGCGTCGGTCCCACGAAGAATCCGTCGGCGTGCCCGGGGATCGTCGGTCGCCTGCCGTCGACGAGGAGCGACGCGCCTTCGGCGACGCCGCGATCGATCAATCCGGTGATCCGGTCGCGCGCGGCGCAGGTGATGACCGGTCCCATTTCCACGTCGGTGCCGTCTCCCGGCCCCGTCGTCACCCTCCTCGCGCGCTCGGCGAGCTTCGCAGCCAGCGCGTCTGCCACGTCGCCGACCGCAATGATCCCCGAGATCGCCATGCAGCGCTCGCCAGCCGAGCCATAGCCGGCGCCGATGATCGCTTCGGTCGCGAAATCGAGATCGGCGTCGGGCATGACGATCGCGTGGTTCTTCGCGCCCCCCAGCGCCTGCACGCGCTTGCCGTGCCGCGCCGACGTCTCGTAGATGTAGCGCGCGATCGGCGTCGACCCGACGAAGGACACTGCGCGCACGGTCGGATGCGCGAGCAGTGCGTCGACCGCCTCCTTGTCGCCGTGGGCGACGTTGAACACGCCGTCGGGCAGGCCCGCTTCCTGCAGCAGCTCGGCGAGCCGCAGCGACAGCGTCGGCACGCGTTCCGACGGCTTCAGCACGAAGGTGTTGCCGCAGGCGATGGCCACGGGGAACATCCACATCGGCACCATCGCCGGGAAATTGAACGGCGTGATGCCCGCGCACACCCCCAGCGGCATGCGCATCGACCAGCTGTCGACATCGGTCCCGACGCTGTCGTTGTGCTCGCCTTTCAGCAGATGCGGGATGCCGGTCGCGAACTCGACGACTTCCATGCCGCGCACGACCGAGCCCTCGGCATCGGCAAGCGTCTTGCCGTGTTCCTGGGTGACGATGCGCGCGAGTTCCTTGCGGTGTCGGTCGAGCAGGTCGCGGAAACGCATCAGCACGCGCGCGCGTCGCAGCGGCGGGCTCGCAGCCCACCCGGGAAACGCTGCGGCGGCCGACTGCACGGCGGCGTCGACGTCGGCCGCGTTGCCGTAGGGAACATGGCGAATGACTTCGCCGGTCGCGGGGTTGGTCACCTCGCCATATCGCGTCGTCGTCGGCGAATGCGGGCGGCCGCCCACCCACATCGGCAGGCGTTCCAGGGTCGTGAGATCCATGATTTCTTCCTTTTAGCGTGGCGCCCCGTGCAGGCGCTCGACATAGCGCGCGACCAGGTCGACCTCGAGGTTGACCGTAGTACCTGCGGCCAGTTTTCCCAGTGTCGTCACGGCCAGTGTATGCGGGATCAGATTGACGGTAAACCGCGCATCCGTCACGGTATTGGTCGTCAGACTGACACCGTCGACCGCGATCGAGCCCTTGGCGGCGATGAAGCGCGCC
>DAHUXO010000268.1 GCA_027307095.1 Betaproteobacteria bacterium
GGCGCCCAGCGTCGCGCCGGCGTCGGCGAGAAACTGCGCATTGGTGATGACGCCGACGAACACCCGCGCGATGCCGGTCGGCCGCGCGACGTAGGCGGGCGCCCACAGGCGAACCACGCCTTCCCACAGCACGAGCAGCACAACGCCCGCGGTCGCCTTGAGCACCAGCGGCGAATCGAGGGCGAGACCGCGGCGGGGCGCGGTCGCCTGCAATGCAACAATGCCTTCGGCCGCGCTCACGGGCTGTAGCTTCGCCAGCGCGCGAAGCGCCCCTCGAGATGGCGGCCGAGGTCCATCAGCGCGACGCCGAGCAGGACGATGATCAGGATCGCCGCGAGCATGCCGGCAGTGTCGAAGTTCTGCGACCCCATCATGATCATCTGGCCCAGACCGGACGGGCTCAGGAAGAATTCGGCGGCGACCATGCCCACCAGCCCGCGGGCGATCGCCTGCCGCACGCCGGTCATGGTGAATGGCATGGTGTAGGGAATCAGGACGTCGCACCATAGCCGCCACTCGCCCGAGCGGAAGGACTTCGCGACCTCGACCAGCTCGGGGCGGACGCTGCGGGCGCCTTCGATGGTGTTGTAGAGCACCGGGAACACGGCGAACAGGAACACCACCAGCATCTTGGGCGCGAAGCCGAAGCCCATGATCGACAGGATGAAGGGGATGAGCGCCACCATCGGCGTGGCGTAGAGCATCATGATGTAGTCCTCGAGCGCGACGCGCAGCCAGCCGACGCGCGCGAGCAGCATCCCGAGCGGCGCGCCGACCACGACCGCCACGACGAGGCCGGCCAGGTAGAGCTCGAACGAGCTGACCGCCTGGCGCAGCAGCACTCCGGTCCGGACGACCTCGACCAGGCTCGCAAGCGTAGCGGACAGCGGCGCCCAGAACGCATCCGACGTGTAGTGCCCGGCGACCTGCCAGATGATCGCCCCGAGCACGAGGCTCGCGGCGATCGTCACGCGGCGGACCCGGGCCCGCGCCCGGCTCATTTCTCGGCGTCGACCATCTTCATTGCGTCACGCCAGACCGAGGGATCGGCGATCCGGTCGTAGGGCGCCGGCTGCTTGTCGGGCTTGATGTTGCCGACGTTCTTCATCACCTTGCCCAGCAGGTCGAGGTTCTTCTCGGTCAACCCGGCGGTGTCGTTCGGCCAGAAACCCATCCCGAGATAGGCTTTCAGCGCGCTCTCCGCCTGCGGGATGCTGTGGCCGGTGGGCTTGGCGTCCTGCGCCACCTTCGCCGCGTTGGCCGGATTGCGCATGAAGCGCCCGGCGTCGATCAGCCCCGCCACCGCGCGCACGTAGGCATCGCGGTCCTTCGCGAGCTTGTCCTTGTTGACGACGACCAGCATGTAGTGGTCGAGCGGCCGCGAGGTCTTCTGCGTCACCACCGTCTTGACCGGCTTGCCGGTCTGGGCCTCGATCACCGCGACGTCGTCGATGTGCAGCGCACCGTACTTGAGCTGTCCCGCGACCATCGCCGGCGCGACGTTGGAGCTCAGCGCCACCTGCTGGACGTCGTCGATCTTCATGTGGCAGCCGCCAATCAGCATCGTCTTCAGCGCGATCGAGCGCGCGCCTCCGACGGCGTCGACACCGACCGCCTGCCCCTTGATGGTCTGGCAACTCGCGTTCGGATCGGTCGAGCCGATCAGCCAGTCGGGGTGCTCGAGACCGTAGATGCCGACGAGCTTGACGTCCGAGTTGGAGACCTGGCTCACCACCAGCGGCGATGGCGACAGCGCCATCGCGATTTCGCCACCCGCGACGGCCCGCGATGCCGCCGCGCCGGTCTCGAACGCGCGGACGTCGACGTCGACGCCGTGCTTCTTGAAGAAGCCTTCCTTGTCCGCGACCATCGCGATCACGCCCGCGAACACCGGCGGAATCCCCGGCACCGCGAACGTCAGTTTAGGATCCTGCGCGCCGGCGGTTGCAGGCGCGAGCGCCAGCGTCATCGACAGGCAGGCGGCGCCCACGGCGTTGATCGATACCAAGCTGCTGAATTTCATGCTTCCTCCTGATCCTGGTGAAAAGTGAAAGCGCCCCGGCTCATTTCTTGACTTCGTGTTCCGCCTCGAGTGCCTCGGCCATCAACGTGCTCCAGACATGCTCCCGCAACTGCGCAAATCGCGGCAGCGTCAGCGTGGCGCGGCTGCGCGGTCGCGGTAAATCGACCTCGACCATCTCATGGACGCTGCTCGGGCGACCCTTCAGGACGACGATGCGGTCTCCCATCAGCACAGCCTCGTCGATCGAGTGCGTGACGAAGACCATCGTCGTCGGCCGCATCTCCCAGATCTTCAGGAGCTCGAACTGGAGGATCTCGCGCGTCTGCGCATCCACCGCGCCGAAAGGCTCGTCCATCAGCAGCACGCGTGGCTCGACGGCGAGCGCGCGCGCCAGCCCGCAGCGCTGCTGCATGCCCCCGGAGATCTGGTGAGGATAGTAGTGCTCGAACCCGGCGAGGCCGACGAGCTTGATGCATTCGGCGACCTTCGCCGCGATCGCATCCGGGCGCTGGCCCGCCATCTTGAGGCCATAGGCCACGTTCTGGGCCACCGTCTTCCACGGGAACAGCCCGAAGTGCTGGAACACCATCGCGACGCCTTCGCGCGGACCGCGGACCGGCTCGCCTTCGACCCGCAGCTCGCCCGCAGTCAGTGGCAGGAGCCCGTCGATGCAACGCAACAGCGTCGTCTTGCCGCAGCCCGACGGCCCGATGATGGCGACGACCTCGCGGTCCCCGACATCGAGATCGACGTCGCGGAACACCTCGATCGCGTCATAGCGCATGCCGGCCCGCGAGATGCGGATCCGCGGCTGCGCGGCGCCGGATGCCATCACCCGCTTACTCTCCGTTTCGATCGTGGCCCGCACGCGCCCGCTCCGGATCCGCTGCGCCCGTCCGCCGGATCAATGCAGCCCGTCGGCGACGTCGACGTTCTCCGGCGCAAGCTCGACTCCGGAGGCCGCGGCCTGCTGCAGCAGCAGGGTCGCGAAATCCTGCTCGGTCATGCCCTTGCCCATCATCGACTGGACGAGGTCGCGCGTGATCGAGGCCAGCGGCATCGGCACCTCGAAGCGTCGGCCGGCGTCGAGCCCGAGATCGAGGTCCTTGCGCAGCAGGTAGGGCGTGAAGGTCACCTTGAAATCGAGGTTCACGAAGGCCGGCGTCTTGTAGCGCGTGAAGGTCGAGCCCATCACCGACTGGTTCATGAAATCGAGGAACGCGTGGCGCGGCACGCCGGCCTTCTGCGCGAGGATCGTGATCTCGGCGAGCGACTGCGTCACCACGCCGAGGAAGACGTTGTGGCAGATCTTGACGATGCGAGCGAGCTCGCCTTCGCCGACGTAGCTCGCGGCCGGTCCGATCAGCTTCAGCAACGGGGCCACCTCGTCGAACACCGCGCGGGGTCCCGAACACACGAACGAAAGCTTGCCGGCCTTGATCACCTTCGCGTTGCCGCTGACGGGCGCCGCGAGGTATTTCGAGCCGAACCCGGCGAGGATCTCGCGCAGCTCGGCAGAGCCCTCGAGCGAGATCGACGAGCACTCGACGACGATCGGAGGCACGCCTCCGGCGCCGGGCTTCGCTTTCGAAAAGACGCCCTGCGGACCAACGATCACCTGCTTGACGTCGGCCCAGGTGGCGACCATGCAGAACAGGATGTCGCATCCCGCGAGATCGGCGAGGTGGTCGGCGATCATGGCGCCGTCCTTCGCGAGCGGCTCGGCCTTGGCCCGGGTGCGGTTCCAGACCGCGATGTCGCAGCCGCCGCGCGCGAGACGCTGCGCCATCTCGTAGCCCATGCGTCCGGTGCCGATCCAGCCGATCTTTGGTTTCGTGGTGCTCATGTACCGCTCCGGTTGAGTGCGCTCGCGGAAGATCCTCGAGTCAGTACGGGTTCGCAATCGGCAGTTCTTCGGCCGGATACAGCGAGATGATCTTCGCGCCATCGGGCGTGAGGATCACTTCCTCCTCGATCCGCGCCGCCGAGATGCCGTCGGTCGCCGGACAGTAGGTCTCGACGGCGAAGACCATGCCGGCCTTGAGCTCGATCGGATCGGTGAACGAATTGAGCCGGCTGATCAGCGGCCGCTCGTGCAGGCCCAGCCCGAGGCCGTGGCAGAAGTTGAGCCCGAAGGCTTCCATCTCGCTCGAGAATCCGATTTCGTCGGCCCGGGGGAGTGCCGCGGCGATCTGGTCGCTGGCCATGCCGGGCTTCAGAAGCTCGATCGCACGATCCATCCACTCGCGCGCCTTGCGGTAGGCGGTGCGCTGCGGATCGGTCGCGCGACCGACGTTGAAAGTGCGGTAGTAGCAGGTCCGGTATCCCATGAACGATTGGATGACGTCGAAGAACGCCTGGTCGCCCGGGCGGATCAACCGGTCGGTGAAGTTGTGTGGATGCGGCGAGCAGCGTTCGCCGGAGATCGAGTTGATCGCCTCGACGCAGTCGCTACCCATCTCGTAGAGGCGGGCGGTCGCCAGCGCGACGATCTGGCTCTCCTTGATGCCGGGCTTCAACGCTTCCGCGATGTCCTGGTAGACGCCGTCGACCATCGCCGCGGCCATGTTGAGCAGGGTCAGCTCGTCGATGTTCTTGACCTCGCGCGCCTGGAGCAGCACCTGCTGGCCGTCGCGTACCTCGATGCCCATGCGCTGCAGCTCGAGCATCATCGGTGGCTCGATCACGTCCACCCCGAGCGGCATGTCGCCCACCCCCTCGGCGTCGAGCAGCGACTTGATCTCCTCGGCCGCCTCGCGGAACAGCCGGATGTCGCCGCCGACGGCACCGCGCAGGCCCAGGAGCCCTGCGCGGCAGTGATCGTGGTGCAGCCACGGCGCGTGCAGACGATGGTGCTTGGCCGCGGAGCCGAAATCCCAGATGTAGGGGTCGCCGTTGCCGGTCAGCAGCGAGTAGCGCGTCAGCTTGTCGCGCGCCCATTCGCCGATCACCGTGCTGGTCGTGTAGCGGATGTTGTGCTGGTCGAAGCACAGCAGCGCGCCGAGCCCCGACCCCGCGAGCGCGGCGCGCGTGCGGGCGAGGCGGTAGTCGTGCAGGCGGCGGAAGTTGATCCGCTCCTCGAAATCCACCTGCGTGTGGCCCGGCGACTGCAGCGGCCGGTCCCAGCGATGGTGCGGATTGATGTCGTCGGGGCGAATGATCTTGGGTTCGCCCGCTTTCCTGGCCATGTCTGCTCTCCGGGTTCCGGTGCGGTGCGCGCTCAGGCGGCCCGTGCACCGAGTTGCGATGCCATCCAGTCCGCAGTCTGCGGCCGGTAGCGATAGGGACGGTTGTTCACGACGTGCGTGCCATCGGGGACGATCGACAGCACGACCGGGCCCGACGCCTCGGCCGCCAGCCGCTGCGCGTGTCGCGGCGGCGTCAGCGTGTCGCGTCCGCCCGCGACGATGTAGAGCGGGCACGCGATCCCGGGGGCGATCCCGGCGAGCGAGAGACTCGCGGCTGCGTCGCGGGCTTCGTCCATGGTCGCGCAGCGTGCGCGCACCCGAAAAGCCTCGCGCGTCAGCTCGTTGCGCTCGTCGAAGCCGTCCGACCAGTCGTAGGGGCCCGACAGCGCCACGCAGGCTTTGACGCGCTTGTCGAAGGCGGCTGCGCGCGGCGCGTAGTAGCCGCCCAGGCTCACACCCCACAGCCCGATCCGCGCCGCGTCGAGGTCGCGACGCTGCCCGACCCAGTCGAGCACGGCCGCCACCGGCACCTCGTAATCACCCCGGATCGGGAGGTCGTATTCGGCCTCGCCCTGGCCGGGACCGTCGAAAGCGAGTGTTGCCATGCCGCGCTCGAGGAACGTGCTCTCGTAGGCGTCCATCTCCTCCTTGGCCGAATCGAGTCCCATGATCATCACCACCAGCGGGGGACGGGCGACGCCTTCCGGGCGGCGGAGGATGCCAGCGAGCGCGGTCCCCGCGAACGGGATCTCGACCCGCTCGCCTGCGGGACGCAGGTGTGGGAGCGCGAGCTGGCGGCACTCGATCGCCTTGCGATGGACGCGGCGCATCGCATCGAGGTCGTGGACGAACAGGAACTTGGCGAAGTGGTAGCACACACCGGCGCGGGTGAGGTGCCCGGCTGCGCTCAGGCCGCAACGCGCGGCCAGCGCCTCGCGTCCGAGCGCCTCGTGGATGGCCGCGCACGCCGACCACGCATCGCACCACTGTTCCCAGCGGTCGATGCCGGAGGTGACTTCGTGGAAGTCGCTCATCGTCACGCCGTTGGCGACGAAACGCGGCCCCCAATGGGCGTTGGCGATCTCGATGCGCCTGTCGCGCGCAGCCTGCGTCGGTTCCACCCGGTTCTTCCTCCAAGGAGGCGTCCCC
>DAHUXO010000275.1 GCA_027307095.1 Betaproteobacteria bacterium
GCCGACTCGCCGATGTCGTGCATTGGCGCCTTGGTGCAAGGAGGCCGAGCCGGCGCGCGAGGCGGACGAGGGGTCAGCCGAGCGCGAGCGTCACGTTCTCCTGCGTCGCGTCCTCGGGATCGTCCTCGATCGCGAACCCGAGCGAGCGGACGAGCATCAGCATCGACTCGTTCTCGCGCAGGACGACCCCCGTCAGGCGCTGCAAGCCGCGGCGCTTGGCACAGCCGATCAGCCTGCGCATCAGGACGGTCGCCACGCCCCGCCGCTGCCAGGCGTCGGCGACCACGACGGCGAATTCGGCGCTCGTCTGGTCGGGATTCGCGATGTAGCGGGCGACCCCGACGAACGCCGGCGCTGCAGCCGGCTCCGGCGGGTTCGCCACCGCGACCAGCGCCAGCTCCCGATCGTAGTCGACCTGCGTGAAGCGCGCGACCATCGACGGCGTCAGGTCCGTGAAACGGTAGAAGAAGCGGTAGTAGCGCGACTGCTCGGACAGGCCGCCCACGAATGCGCGCTCGAGTTCCGCGTCCTCGGGCCGGATCGGCCTCAGGTGCAGCACCGTGCCGTCGCGCAGTGCCACGTCCCCGATCAGCTCGACCGGGTACGGATGTATGGCCATGTGAGGGTAGCCGCGCTGCAACCGCCGGCGCGGGTCGACGCCGAAGCCGGCGTCGACGATGAAGCCGCGGCGGCCTTCGAAGCGCATCGAATCCAGATCGAGGCGGCGCACCCATGGCAGCGCGCATACCAGCGCCGAGACGCGCGTCAGGACGTCGACCAGCGCGTCCGTCGCGGCGGGTGAGAGCCAGGCAGTGCCCGGGGGTCCGCCCGCATCCACGATCAGGTCGGCCGCGAGCCGCTCGTTGATCGGCGGCAGCGCCAGCGCGGGACTGCGCGCGAATCCGCAGGCGATGGCATCGGGGGCCAGCGTGATCACCGGTCCGAAATGCGCGTCGGTCACGACCCGCACGCTGGCGGGCGACGGCTCACCGTCGCGCGGCGCCTCCTGCATGACGATGCGACCGGTCCAGCCTGCGGGCTTCGCGTGCGCGGCGACACGCTGGAGCTCGTGCCACGCTCGGTGCAGCGAGCGCCGCACGCGAATGAGCTGCGATGGCAGCTTGCGGTCCTCGGCATCCACGCGCAGCACGAGCGGGAAGCGCAATGCGCGCGCCGCGGTCTCCGCTTCCGGCAACGTGGCGACCCGCGCGAATCCGGCACCGATGCCGAATGCGCGCAGCACGGTCAACGCCTCGCCAACCGTCAGGGCACGGCGCTGGTCGTCGGCCAGCGCTGCCCGCAGCGCCTCGATCGCGGCGAGATTCGGCGGCTCCGGCTCGGGCTGCGGCGGCGGGACCTCCAGCAACATCGCCTGGTTGTTGCGATAGGCGAGCAGGAACGACAGCGCCTCGACCGCATTTTCCGGAGTGTAGAAATTGGGTACGCCTCCCGCCTCGAGCGCGTCGTGGACCTCCTGCCTGTCGATGGCGCCCAGCCATGCGGCGAGCACCGGCTTGGAATGCCTCCGCGCGACCTCCGCCAGCGCTCGCGCGGCATCGATCGCGGGCGCGCTCGGACGCGGGACATGCAACGCGACGACGACGTCGACGTTGGAATCGGAAAGCGCGGCGTCGACGGCAGCCGCGAGCTTCTCCGTTGGCGTGTCGCCGCGCACGTCCACCGGATTGCCATGCGGCCCGTCGTCGATGGTCAGCGCCTGCAGCGTATCCACCGTCGCCCCGGTGAACGTCGCGAGCTTCACCCGGCGATCCGACGCGCTGTCGGCGGCGAGCAGCGCCGGTCCGCGCCCGTTGGACACGATGGCGAGGCGGTCACCCTGCGGAATGCGCCCGCGCGCGAGGATGCGCGCCGCCGACACCAGCTGCGTGTACGTCTGCACGCGCACGGTGCCCGCGCGCATCATCGCCGCCCCGAACACCGCATCGGCGGGTACGTCCGCTCCCGGGTTGCCCTCGATCGAGCGCCCGGCCTTGAGCACGACCACCGGCTTGGTGCGCGCCGCGGCGCGCAGCGCCGACACGAACGCCCGCGCGTCCCCTGGTTCCTCGACATAGAGCAGGATGCCGTCGGTGGCGAGATCGAGCAGCAGGCAATCGAGCAACTCGCCGAAGCCGACGTCGATGCCGCCTCCCAACGAGATCACCGTCGAGAACCCGATGCCCAGCGGCGTCGCGAAATCGAGCAGCGCCGTCGCCACCGCGCCCGATTGCGCGACCAGCGCCAGGCGTCCGGGAAGTGCCACGGGCGCGCAGTACGTCGCGTTGAGACCGATGCCCGGCCGGACGACGCCGAGCGCGCCGGGTCCGATGACCCGGACGCCGCTGCGCTTCGCGACCGCGGCGATCTCGCGCGACCACGCGCGCCCGGTTCCCCGGTCGGGCGCGCCCGGTGCGGTCATGATGACGGCGACGCCCACCGTGCCGGCCGACATCGATTCGAGGACCTCGCCGACCGCATGTGGCGGTGTCGCGATGATCGCGAGATCGACCGGCTTGCCGATCGCGGCGAGCGTCGGATAGGCGGCCTGTCCCCGGATCGCACGGTGCCGCGGATTCACCGGATAGACCGCGCCGCGGAATCCACCCGACAGCAGGTTCTCCAGCACCACGCAACCGAGGGATCCGGCACGCTCCGACGCCCCCACCAGCGCGACGGACTCGGGTGCGATCAGAGGGCGCAGGTAATGGTGCATGGCGAATGTTCGCCCGCCAGGCCAAGGGATGACAAGCGGCCGCGCTTTCCTTGCCAAAAGCGTACGCGCCCTGCCACCACGTCACGTGCTGTCGAGGCGAGGCACGCATGATCGCCGTGCGAAGCCTGCTGCCATCGCCGGGAACAGCGAACGGCCCACCGAAGTGGGCCGTTTTCGCTGTCGTGGACGCCGCGACTTACTCTAGCTGCCCTCGGTCGCGACGGCGACCCAGGGTAAGGGCCAGTCCAGCGAGGCCAAGGCCAAGCAGCGCGAGGGTCGCGGGCTCAGGAACAACAATGTTGACGACCTGCGGAGCGGTCTCGATGAACAGTTGCTCGTAGCCATTATTCAAGTCGCGGCCGATGCAACTCCCCGCGCCTTGAACCGCGGTACCGTCCGTTGCGGGGTCACACCCCAGGCGCAGATTGATGTGCATCGCATCGTATCCACCGAAATTTGGCGACGCCAGAATCGTGTTGAGCGATGGCGCCACGATGGCATAGGCCGCTTGATTCGCCCCCAGATTGGAATTGAAGTCATAGACGTGCGGACCGCTGCACAGAACCGGCTGAAAAAGAGCATCACCGCAAAACTCACCGCCGGAGCGGACGTAGTCAGTCGCGGTGTTCGTCCCGGCGATCGGGTGCGCCGGGAATTGGCTCGCCGCTCCGGGCCCGGCGACACCGTTGACCACGCCGTTCCCAAAGAAATCGCCAACAGTAGTTGAATCCCCGTAAATTCCGTTGTTGTTGGTGAAGTCGAAGCACAACGGGTTGTTGGCGCCGGTGCTGTCGGTCAGGCAGACTTCAGCCCACGCGGCCAAATCCTGGTTCGTGCTGGCCCCGCTGTTTACCTGGTTGTTGTTGAAGAAGAAGATTGGCGTATTGCCCACACCGAGGAATGTACTGAATGCGCTGAGGGAAGTATCCCAGGTCCCGAGTTGCTCCCAGGTGGCCCCGGGAGTCGTGTTCGGGTCGTTGCTCGCG
>DAHUXO010000304.1 GCA_027307095.1 Betaproteobacteria bacterium
ATGGCGGTCGCCCGGTCCATCGGCGCGGTGCGCTGCCGCAGCTTCACTCCGTTGGCGTCGAAAGACGCGCTGGCCGCGAGCGGCACCCCCGGACCCACTGCCCATTCAGGCGCCTTTCTCACGCCCGAGCGTGCGGCGAGGGCGCCGGCGAATGTTGCGGTCGCCGAATCGCCGATGGCGGTGATCGCGCCGAGACCCGTGATCGCGACACGACGCATCGGAGGCGCTCAGGCGGCGGCGGGCAACCGCGACTGCGCCACGAGTGCCGCATCCACCGCGGCAACGACATCCTGCACCGTGCCGCCGCGAAGGTCGGTTTCGGTTCCCATCGTCACGCCGAACGCATCCTCGAGATCGAAGACGAACTCCAGCGCCGCGAGCGAATCGACGCCGAGCGCGGTCAGCTCGGTCGTCGGTGTGACGCTGTCGGCAGGCAGCTCGAACTCCTTCACCATCAATGCCTTCACCTTCGAGAAAGTATCGTCCATTGCTACGGCTCTCCTCCAATGCTGCGCCACGGCCGGCCCGGCCACGCGCCGATCACGCCATGTCTGCGGGCTCGCTCGCCGGCAGGGTGGCGCGGTTGAAAAACTGCACGGTTTTCAATGCGGCATGATCCCGGTCATTGTCGAGCGTGATCATGTGATAGCTGTCGGCAACGATGAACTTGCGGAATGTCGTCGTCCCGACGCGCTGCGCGACGAACTCGACGTTGGCGAGGCTCGCCACGTCGTCCTCCCGCGCGTGGATCATCAGCGTTGGCGCCTGGACGCGCCCGAGATTGCGCTTGACGTGGCGGATCAGGCGCGCCGCTTCGCGCAGGCTGGGCGTCGGTATCGTGGCGGCACCAGCCGACGACAGGCGGCCGCGCTCGAGCTCGGAGGCTATCCAGGCGCGGACCCGCGGATTCTTCACGCCATAGGGTGGGGTTTCGCGGTAGCGATACCAGCGTCCGAGCGGAGTGAAATACGCAAGGGGCAGCAGGAAGCGCCAGCGCGAAACGTTCCAGCCATCGAAGAACAGCGTGGTGGAGATGAGCGACAGTCCATGAATCGCAGCCGGTCGCTCGGCCGCCGCCGCCAGCGCCAGCGTTGCCCCGAGGCTCACCCCGCAGACCGTCACTTCGTCGTGGAGAGCGGCCAGGCGATCAACCTCCAGGACGCAATCGGCAATCCAGCGCCTATAGTCGGCCGGCGTCGATGCGCCTGCGGCATCGGCCTCGGGCGCCGTGTATCCGGCGAGCGTCAGCGTGGCCACGACGAACCCCTGCTCCCGCAGCAGCCGGGCAAACTGCCTGACCTCGAGCGGCGAACTGCACAGGCCGTGGAGCAGCAGCACGACACGGCTGCGGCGCGCGGGGATTGGGGCGCTCATGGTGCCATGTGTCCTTGTCGGTTGCCGGTTGCCGGAGCGGTCAGACCGCGTCGTCCATGCAGGCGAGCTCGTGCGGCTTCACGGACAATCGCGCCATCAGGGCGCGGACACCCCAGTTCACCGCCGCATTGCGGTGCCGGTAGTACAGGAACACCGGATGCAGCGTGCTCCCCAGGCGCTGCTTGAACGCATAGGTCGTGCACCCGGTCTGGCAGAGGGTGTAGCCGTCGCGCAGGCACATCTCGACGAGGGACAGCACCATGAAGAAATAGAGTCCATAAGGCCGACCGCGCTCGTAGTCCATCCCGAGATATTTCGCGTGCATGCGCTCGCCCTTGCACATCAGCAGACAGAAACCGATCAGCGTGTCGCCCTCCCAGTACAGTGCGTACTTGCTGAACGGGCCCACCAGCTCGAAATAGCGCTGGTTGAGCAGCTCGAACGAGAACTCGCCGTGTCGGTGGACGTTCAGGTAGAGCTCGTAGATGCGGCCGCCGAGCTCGGCGGGATAGCCGTCACGCACCTCGACGCGCAGTGCCTGCCCTTTGCGCAGGCGACGGCGCAGGCTGGCCCGGACGCTGCGCCTCAACCCCGACCAGTAGTCGCCTTCGATCGCGAGCGCGGCGACCGGCAGGCCCGGTTCGACGGCGAACCCGTCGAGCGGAAGCGCCGCGGGAAAGTCCTTGTAGGAGACGATCGGCGCCTTGGTCGCGAGGCGCCGGTTGAAAGCGTCGAGAACTTCCGTCGAGACTTCACCGTCGATGACACCGTAGTCGGCGAGCGGATGGCCGACGCACGCAATGCGCAGCCAGAACGGAGCGAGAAGGCGCTTCAGCCAGCCGCCTTTCATCGTCGTGTTGATCCGGTAGCGCGTGGTGAAAATCGGCGCCGTCGCGACCGCGATGCCGTTGCGGTACGCGCGAAGGTAGGCAACCTCGAAGTTGTCGATCGCAGCGTCCTGGAACGCCTTGTAGAACGCGTAGCCTTCGACCTCGCCCGCGAGAAAGTCGGCAGGCGGATCGGCGAGTTCCTCGATTGAAATGCCGCCTGCACGCGATCGCGGCGGCCCCGTCCGGGCGGCGCGGGGCGCAGCAGCGGGTGGCCGCAGGGGTCGGGCAGCGCGCGTCATCCGGGGCGAGTCTGCGCGCGCTCCCTGTCACGAGCCTGAGCGCAGGCTGTCGATTTGCTGACGGCGCAGCCGGCGGCACCATCAATCCACCCTGACGTGAGCCGCTGCAGCCACCTTCTTCCATTTCACGATGTCGCCGTGAATGATCGCCGCGAACTGCTTTGGCGTATCGGCCACGGGCTCGCCGCCCAGCACGGTGATCCGCTTGCGAATGTCAGGCAGCTGAACGATCCGCGCGACCTCCGCCTGCGCCTTGTCGATGATGTCCGTCGGCGTCCCGGAGGGTGCGAGCAATCCGAACCACGCGATGGTCTCGAATCCCTTCAACCCCGACTCGTCGAGGGTCGGCACGTCCGGCAGCTCGGGAGAGCGCTGCAGTGAAGTGACGGCGAGTGCCCGGACCTGCCCGCTCTTGATGAACGGGATCACCGGGGGAAGATTGCCGAGGAACATCGCGATCCGTCCCGCGATCAGGTCGGTAAGTGCAGGCGTCGCCCCCTTGTAGGGGACGTGGGTGACCTCGACACCCGCCATCATCTTGAAGAGCTCCGAGGACATGTGGGCCGAGCTGCCATTCCCGCCCGAACCGTAATTGTATTTGCCGGGATTCTTCTTCAGCAGCGCAATGAACTGCCGGACCGTGCTGACGCCAAGCGAGGGGCTGACGACCAGCACGTTCGGCGCGCGCATGATCTGGGTGATCGGTGCGAAGTCGCGCTCGATGTCGAACGGCAGATTGGAGTAGACCGCCGCATTGATGCCGTGCGATCCGGCGTTGCCCATGATCCAGGTGTAACCGTCGGGCGCGGCCTTGGCGGCGATCTCGCTGCCGATCCGTCCTCCGGCGCCCGGCCGGTTCTCGATCACCACGGGCTGGGCCCAGGCCTCCGACAGCTTTCCCCCGATCGCCCGCGCCATCAGGTCGGAGCCATCCCCCGGGGGACTGGGCACGATGATGCGAATCGGCTTGTCGGGGAACCCGGCGGCATGCGCAGCCGCCGCTGCGGACGTCAGGACAAGAGCTGCACAGATGAAGGCAAACGATTTCATGCATCGACCTCGCGGTGGGATACGGGTTGGGCCGGCGGGATCAGGCACCCAGCAGCGTTTCAATGCCCGGTGGAACGGCCTGGAACGGGTGCGCCTCGAGCACTGCGACGTTCATTTCGGCGCCGAGGCCGGTCGCCATTGGAACCTCGAGTGCCCCGTCGCGCACATCGCTGTTCGATTCCATGATCAGTTCGCCGAACAGCGGACTCTCGTCGAACTGCATCTCAAGCATCCGGCATTCGGGCGCAACGGCGGCGACATGGAGGCTGTGGCGATGGCAGACCGGCCCGGTTGGATTGTGCGGAGAGAAGCCGACGTCGGCACCGGCGCATCTTTCGGCGATCGCCAGCATCTCCCAGGGACCGCCGCAGTACTTCACGTCGGGCATCACCACGTCATAGAGCCCCTGCGCAAGAATGGTTTCGAACGAAGACACGCCGATCTGCGTTTCTGCCGCAGCCAGCAGCACGCCGTTTTCCCGCGCCGCGGCCCTGATCCTGCGCATGGCCGGCCAATTGGCCTCCCGCTCCGCCAATGGGCACTCGAACCAGTAGAGATGTGCGGACTGAAGTGCCTCGAGCGTCTCGATGGCGCGCTGTTCGTCGAACCGCCAATGACAGTCGGCCATGATCCTGGCATCGGGGCCCAGGGCATCGCGCAGCGCGAAGATGCAGTCGATGCCGTGGCGGATCCTTGCCTGCCCTTCCCGGCTCGCACAATCGCCGGGCAACAGTCGATCGAAGGGTGCGAGCTTGAAGCTCTCGAATCCCCGGGAGCGAGCCCGCAGCGCGGTCGCGACGAACCCCTCGGGCCGGCGGTCGGTCGTCGCCCGATTGATGTTCGCGTACACCGGGACGAGCCTGCGCTGGAGCGTGCCCAGCGGAGCGTGAAGCGGACCACCCTGCTGCTCGGCCATCAGTCCGAGCAGGGCCTGCTGCACGGCGCTGGTGACCGCGTTGGCGGCCAGCCCGCCAGGCGAGCGCGGGCTCGCTCTCAGGCTGTGATGGGCATCATCGACCGACATGCCGATGAGCCCGCGGCAAAAGGTGTCGGCGATCGCCGCCAGCACCGGCTCCCACCCGTTGAGCGACGCCTCGCCCCAGGAAATCCGACCATCGTCGGTCCGGACGGAGATGAAGAACCAGTTGGTCCTGGGCGAGACGTTGAATGCCTGCGGGCGTATGGCGGTGATCTGTGGCAATCCCTGGTCCCCTGGATGTCAACGCTGCCGGATGTAGACCGAGTGCCCGGTCGCATGGAAATTGGCCACCGAAGCGCCGACCGAATATGCGCCCGCACCGGAGCTCTTCACCCCGCCGGAGGGCATGTGGCTGTCGGGGATCGTGCCGCGGTTGACGTGGAGCATGCCATTCTCGCGCTCGTCGACGAAGCGCTGCACCAGCGCGTTGTCGTTATCGCCGGTCCGTGGATCTCCTCGCGCGCCACGCCAATCTCCGGGCCGACGTCCGCCAATGGCGTCGGCACGTAGAAGTAGCCCCCGTCGCAGCCGGCGACCCGAACCGCGTGGCCTCCCGCGAGCAGCGTCGCAGCTTCCTTCACCCCGGCCTCGACCATTCCCGGCCGCGCCGGGTTCACCGTCACCAACTCGCCCCCCTGCGCCGGGTCGCGAGCGCCCACCGTCCAGGCTTCCGGACTCGTACATATCAGCTCCGTTTCATCGCGCACGCCGGACCAGGTCGGCCCCCTTCTCCCCGATCATCAGCGACGCGGCATTGGTGTTCGCCGATGTGACCTGGGGCATGACCGACGCGTCGATCACCCGCAGCCGCTCCACGCCGCGCACGCGCAGACCGGGATCGACGACCGAGCGCGGGTCGCTGCCCATCCGGCAGGTTCCCGCGCAATGAAATACCGTTCCTCCGAATTGCCGGGCGAACTCGAGAAGGTCGGCGTCGGATCCGGCCTGGTCTCCCGGCAGCATCTCGCGGTCCCACAGATCGCGAAACGCGGGCTGGGCATAGATCTCCCGCAGCATCCGGATGCCTGCCACGAGGGTCTTGCGATCGATCTCCTCGGCGAGGTAGTTGGTCTCGATGCGCGGCGCCGCCGAGGGATCCGCCGAGCGGATCTGCACCCGCCCGCGCGAGCGCGGATGGCACTGCCAGGCTGCCGCAGTGAAGCCGGAGTAGCCGTGGAGGGGATCGCCCGGCTTGTCGACGGACAGCGGCATGACGTTGAACTGGACGTCGGGACGCCCGCCCACCGCGTACGCGGTGCAGGCGGCGCCGCCCACCTGCCCGGCGCCGACGGTAAGCGGTCCGCTGTTCCGGAACAGCCACTGCAGCCCCATCGCCGCCAGCTTGAGCGGATTGCGCACGTCGTCGTTCAACGAGACCGGCCGCTTCAGGCGGACGATCGTGCGGGCCTGGTAATGATCCTGGAGATTCTCGCCCACGTCGGGCGAGTCCGCGACCACGTCGATCCCATGCGTCTCGAGCAGCGTGGCCGGGCCGATCCCGGAAAGCTGCAGGATCTGCGGTGACTGGACGGCGCCGGCGCAAAGAATCACCTCCCGCGACGCGATGGCCCGCTGCATGGCACCACCCTGAAGCCACTCGACGCCGGTCGCCGTCGATCCGTCGAACAGCACCCGCGTGACCTGCGCCCCGGTCGCCACCGCGACGTTCCCGCGTCGAAGCGCGGGACGCAGGAACGCGGTCGCCGCGCTGGAGCGCCAGCCGTTCCTGATGCTGAGCTGGTAGGCGCCGGCACCATAGGTGCTGGCGGCATTGAAGTCGCGGTTGCGCGGCAGTCCGAGCTGTCCGGCAGCGTCGATCCAGGCTTCGCAATACCGATGGTCGTTCCTGAGGTCCGAAACCCCGAGCTCCCCGCTCGCGCCGCGATACTCGGTCTCTCCGCCTTCGTAGGCCTCGTAGCGCTTGAAGGATGGAAGCACCTCGCGGTAGCCCCAGCCGGTGGCGCCGAGGCGAACCCAATCGTCGAAATCCTCGTGCTGGCCCCGGATGAAAATCAGCCCGTTGATCGACGACGATCCTCCGATCACCCGCCCGCGCGGCCACACGACGTTGCGCCCGGCCGTGCCTGCGCAGGGTTCGGTGTCGAACAGCCGCGCATAGCGGGTGTCGTAGATGGTTCTGAAATACCCGACCGGCAGATGGATCCAGAAACCGCGATCCGACCCGCCGGCCTCGAGCAGCAGGAGGCGCAGGTCGCGGTCGGCGCCGAGGCGGTTGGCGAGCACGCAGCCCGCCGAACCCGCCCCGACGATCACGTAATCGTAGGCGTGACTGGCCACGCGTCGGCCGAGGCGCTGCAGCGTCAGGCTTTCACCGTCTTCAGGTAGATCGAGGGATCGAAGTACTTCGACGCGGGAACCGCGTTCTCGATGCCACCCGTCCTGACGAAGAAATCGGTGACCTGCTGCAGCCACTTGACGACCGTGCCATCGACGTACATCTTGCGCCACTCGCCGGCAGTGAACGCCTTCTCCGCCGTGTACATCTCCTTCATGTCCTTCATGGGGACCTGCGGATAATTGTTCTTCTGCAGGATCTCCAGCGCAGCGTCCGGCTTGGTCACCAGGTAGTCGTTCGCCTCTTGCCAGCCGCGGATCACGTTCGCGAGCACGTCCTTGTGCTCGTCGTAGTAGTCGTTGCGCGCTGCCCAGCCGTCGACGATCGCCGCCTTCGGATAGTACGCAGATGCATCCACCAGCATCTTCGCTCCCGGCACCTTCTCGCGCACCGCGATGTTGAACGGGACCCAGAGGGCGACCGCCGGCACCGCGCCGGAGATGAAGGCCGTGACGGCATCCGGCATGCGCTGGTTGACGATCTCCACATCCTTCGGATCGACACCGTTGGCCCGCAACGCCGTGTCCAGGAAGACGTGCGCGGTGGTGCCGGCCGTGGTGGCGATCTTCTTGCCCTTGAGATCCGCGATGGTCCTGATGCCCTGCTCGGGATGCACCCAGAGCTGTGCTGTGGCGAACTCGACGTCGTTGATCAGGAATACCTTGCCCTGGCCGCGCGCTGGGAAATTGGAGATCACCGCGCCGGTCGACAGGATGTCCAGGCTGCCGCCGACCATGGCCTGGAACAGCGCGAGCCCGGTGTCGAACTGGATCAGGTCGAGATCGAGCCCGTGCTTGGCGAAGCTGCCCATGTGCTGCCCGAGCCATATCTGCCCGTCGACCGCGATGGTATGCAGGTAGCCGACCTTGACCTTGGTGCGCGCGCGCGCGATCGCGGGAAAGCCGAGCGTGCCGGCTGTGACCGCCGCCGCGCCGGTGTTCTTCAGGAATTGCCGCCGATTGATGCTCATGGTCTCCTCCGTTGGGTTTCCTTCGTTGGCACCGCTCAATCCGGGAGCCGCAGTGTCTGCCGCGCCTGGGCGGCATACTCCTTCATGACGAGTTCGCGGATGTGCGAACGCAGTTCAGCGAACTCTGGCTTGTCGTGCAGCGACTCCTCGCGCGGATAGCCGAAAGGAACGTTCACGACCTCCCTTATCCGCGTCGGACGCGCAGTCATCACGATGACCCTGGACGAGAGGTAGAGCGCCTCTTCGACCGAGTGCGTGATGAGCATCACCGTCTTCCCTTCGGTTTGCAGCACTTGCAGCAGCAGGTCCTGCATCGCGCTTCGGGTCTGGGCGTCGAGCGCGCCGAAGGGCTCGTCCATCAGCAGGAACTCGGGGCGCACCGCGTAGGCGCGCGCGAGCGCGAGGCGCTGGCGCATTCCGCCCGAGAGCATCCGGGGCCAGGCGCCCGCGAACTCAGCGAGCCCCATCAAGCGCATGTAGCGCTCGCACACCTCCCCGTGCTGGTCCCTCGGCACGCGGCTCGCGGCCAGCTTGAGGCCGAACTCGATGTTCTGCCTGACCGTCAGCCAGGGGAACACGCCGTATTCCTGGAAGATCACGCCGCGGTCCGGCCCGGGTCCGGAGATCGGCTGCCCGTCGAGCAGGACCTGCCCCGCATCGGGCTTCATGAATCCCGCGACGATGTTCATCATCGTCGTCTTGCCGCAGCCCGACGGACCGATCACCGAGACGAACTCGCGGTCGCGGATCGCATACGAGACGTCGTCGACGACCCGCAGTGGCCCGGACTTAGAAGGGAACTCGACCGAGACCCGCTGGAAGGCGATGCGAACGCGCTGCTCGCCGTCAACCGCGGTCGACGGACTGCCTTCGTGCTGCGCACTCCGGTATTCGCCCTCGGGGCGGCCCGTCGGGGTCACTGGGCTACCTTCGTGCTGCGCACTCCGGTATTCGCCCTCGGGGCGGCCCGTCGGGGTCACTGGGCTACCTTCGTGCTGCGCACTCCGGTATTCGCCCTCGGGGCGGCCCGTCGGG
>DAHUXO010000085.1 GCA_027307095.1 Betaproteobacteria bacterium
ACAGCACCGACAGCGCGATCTTGGCCCCGATGCCCGTCACCTTGATCAGCTGGCGAAATGCCCGCCGCTCGCCCTCGGTGCCGAAGCCGTAGAGCAGGTGCGCGTCCTCGCGCACGACCTGGTGGGTGTAGAGCGTGATCCGCTCGCCGATCACCGGCAGGTTGTACCAGGTGCTCATCGGTACGTCGACCTCGTAGGCGACGCCGTGCACGTCGAGCAGGAGTTGCGGCGGGTTCTTCTCGAGGAGGATGCCGGAGAGGCGGCCGATCATGGTGCCGAATTCTACAGGGACAGCAGGCGCCCGCCGCGCACCCGATACCCGCCCCTCGCGAGACCGCCGAGCCCGGTCGATGCATGGGCGTGGCAGATCGCTGCCGCGAGCGCGTCGGCGGCATCGGCTGCCGGGGTTCCCGGGAGCAGCAGCAGGCGCCTGACCATCGCCTGCACCTGCGTCTTCTGCGCGCGTCCCACGCCCACGACCGCCTGCTTCACCTGGCCCGCGGTGTACTCGGTCACCGGCAGCCCGGCCAGCACCGCGGCGGCGATCGCCGCGCCGCGTGCCTGGCCCAGCAACAGCGTCGAATTCGGATTGACGTTGACGAACACCTTCTCGACGGCCACTTCGGTCGGCCGTTCCTCGGCGATCACATGCGCGAGGTCGCGGACGATGACGCCGAGCCGGATCGGCAGGCTCGTTCCCGTCGCGCGGATGCAGCCGCTGGTCACATAGACGAGCTTGCCGCCGGTCGCATCGAGGATGCCGAAGCCGGTCACCCGGAGGCCCGGGTCGATGCCGAGGATGCGGCGCGTCGCCGGTTGCGGCGCGTCGTCGGTCGATCGCACGCGTGGCCCGGGAGCCATGCCGGTCGGCGTCACGACGGGCCGCCGGCCGTCACGGGCGCCGATTCATGGCTGATCGACGACCGCCGACGTGTAGACGTCCTGCACGTCGTCGATCGCCTCGAGGGCATCGAGGAGCTTCTGCATCCGCTGCCCGTCCTCACCGGTCAGCTCGATCTCGTTTTGCGGCTGCATCACGACCTCGGCGAGCTCGGGCTTCAGCCCGGCTTTGGCCAGCGCCTCCTTGACCGCGATGAAATCGTAGGGGCCCGTCGTCACCTCGATGCTGCCGTCGTCGTCGGTCTGCACGTCCTCCGCACCGGCCTCGATCGCCGCTTCCATCACCTTGTCTTCGTCGGTGCCCGGAGCGAACACGATCTGGCCGCAATGCTTGAACAGGAACGCGACCGAGCCGTCTGTGCCCAGGTTGCCGCCATACTTGGAGAAGGCGTGGCGGACGTCGGCGACGGTGCGCGTGCGGTTGTCGGTCATGCAATCGACGATCACCGCGGCGCCGCCGATGCCGTAGCCTTCGTAGCGGATCTCCTCGTAATTGGCGCCCTCGAGGCCGCCGGAGCCGCGCTTGATCGCGCGCTCGATCGTGTCCTTGGGCATGTTCTGGTCCATCGCCTTGTCCATCGCGAGGCGCAGCCGCGGGTTCGCCGACGCGTCGCCTCCGCCAAGGCGCGCGGCGACGGTGATCTCCTTGATGAGGCGGGTGAAGATCTTGCCGCGCTTCGCGTCGGTCGCGGCTTTCTTGTGCTTGATGTTCGCCCACTTGCTGTGGCCGGCCATGGTCGTGCTTCCGTAGGTTCGATACGCGGATTATAGGTGGTCGCCCGCGGCGTCATCCTGCGGGACCCGCGGGGGATCGGCGGGCTGCGCGAATCGCCGGGCCGGCGCGGTCCCGGATTCACCGCGCCTGCAGCAGTCCCTGCTTCTCGAGGAACTGCGCGAGCGTCGCGAGCCTGACGTCGGCGTCGTTGATTTCCAGCATGCTCTGCTTGATCCTGAGCGGCAGCGGCAGCAGTTCGGCGAGCCGGTAGCCGACCCACGATGCGTCGCCGTAGTGGGTCTCGGCGGGAAAATTCTCCGCACCGACGCGCCTGGCGATCACGTCGAGCAGGCGGGTGAGCGGCGCATGGCGCTCGGGCAGCGGACGCGCCGGTTCGGGAGCGATCGGTGCGACCTGCCCGGTCACCAGTCCGGACGCCGCGGTCGCATGGCGCTGGACGCGAAAGCGCGTCTCGCCCCGGGCCATCACGTGCAGGATGCCTGGTTGCGGCATGTCGAAATCGACGACGCTCGCAAGCGTCCCGACCTCCGCGAAACGGACTGCGGGGGCGCCGGTGCGTGCGACTTCGTCGCCTTCGGTGATCAGGCAGACGCCGAACGGGCTCCCGTCGCGCATGCACGCCGTCGTCATCGCGATGTAGCGCTGCTCGAAGACCTTGAGGGGCAGGAGACCGCCGGGGAACAGCACGGTGCGCAACGGGAACAGCGGTAGCGCCGACGGCTCGCGGGCGCCGCCGCCGAGGAGCGGGAACATCAGGCGCGCTGCGTGGGCGGCGCTGCGCCGCGCCGCTCGCCCCAGCGCGGCATCAGCGTGTTGGGAACTCCGACGTGGTCGAGAATGCGCGCCACGACGAAATCCACCAGATCGGCGATCGACTTGGGATGCGCATAGAACCCGGGGGCGGGGGGCAGGATGACGGCGCCGGCGCGCGCGAGCTTCAGCATGTTCTCGAGGTGGATGGCCGAGAGGGGGGTCTCGCGCGGGACCAGTACCAGCGGCCGGCGCTCCTTCAGCATGACGTCGCCGGCGCGCTCGATCAGATTGTCGGCGAGGCCGTTGGCGATCGCGCCCAGCGTCCCCATCGTGCAGGGGCAGATGACCATCGCATCGCCGGGATTGGACCCCGACGCCATCGGCGCCATCCAGTCGTCGCGCGCATGCACGACGAGCTGGCCTTCGCGCGCGCCGCAACGCTCGCCCAGCACGCGCGCGGCTTCCCGGGGCTGCGTCGGCAGCGTGAGATCGCATTCCTGCCGCGCGACGATCTGCGCCGCGGCCGAATAGACGAGATCGACGTGCACCTGCGCGGCGAGCAGGCATTCGAGCAGCCGCAGCCCGAACGGCAGGCCGGACGCGCCCGTGTAGGCAAGCGTGATCCTGCGCTGCGCGGCTGCTTTCATGTCCCGGGGAGGTCGCGGTGGCGCACCAGCACCGGGTAGCGCGGCGAGAACGCCCGCGCCAGGCGCTCGACCAGGTACACCGACCGATGCTGGCCACCGGTGCAGCCGATCGCGACAGTCAGGTAGTTCCGGTTGTCGCGCGCGTAGTCGGGAAGCCAGCTCGCGATGAAGTGGTAGATGTCGCCGTACATGCGCTCGACCTCGGGGATGGTCTCCAGGAAGTGCACGACCGCATCGTCCTTGCCCGACAGCGGCGACAGCGCCGGCTCGTAATGGGGGTTCGGCAGGCAGCGGACGTCGAAGGCCAGGTCGGCGTCCAGGGGTACGCCGTGCTTGAAACCGAACGACTCGAGCTGGAGCGTCAGCTTCGACGGGTCGACGGACACGAAGTCCTTGATCCATGCGCGCAGCCCCGCCGATGGCACCTCGCTGGTGTCGAACGTGATGCCGAGCCTGCGCACGTCGGCGAGCAGGTCCCGCTCGTATTCGATGGCCTCGGTCAGCGTGCGGTCGCCGCTCGAGAACGGGTGTCGCCTGCGGGTCTCCGAGAAGCGCTTGACCAGCGTCTCGACCGTCGCGTCGAGGTAGAGGAAACGCACCTCCCAGCCGCGCTTCTGCAGCGCGGCCATCGCGTCGGCGAGCCCGGGCAGCCCGGGCCCGGTCTTGACGTCCAGCGCGACGGCGACGCGTTGCTGGCCGGACTGGGCAAGATAATCGGCGGTCGGCACGACCAGCGGTACCGGCAGGTTGTTGACCGCGTAATAGCCGGCGTCCTCGAAGGCGGCAAGCGCCACGCTCTTGCCCGAGCCCGATGCGCCGCCGATCAGCAGCAGGTCCATGTTCCGGGTCAGCCTTCGTTCATCAGCTTCTGCTGGCGCGCGATGAATTCCTTGGTACTGTCGATGCCCCGCTGGTTGAGCACGAAGTTGCGCACGGCGGCTTCGACCAGGACTGCAAGGTTGCGGCCGGCGGCCACCGGGATCGTCACCTTGCGGATGGGAACCGACAGCACTTCCTGGAATGTCGCGTTCACCTGCAGGCGGTCGAGGTCGGAGAACGCCTCGTTGCCGTGGTCCTCGAGATGGACGATCAGCCGCAGCAGCTTGTGCGGACGCACTGCGGTCTCGCCGAATATCGTCCGGATGTTCAGGATCCCGATGCCGCGCACCTCGAGGAAATCGCGCAGGACGGGCGGGCAGCGGCCCTCGATCGTGTCGGGGGAGATCCGGTAGAGCTCCACGATGTCGTCGGCGATCAGGCCGTTGCCGCGCGATATGAGCTCCAGCGCGAGTTCGCTCTTGCCGATCGCCGATGCGCCGGTGATCAGCACGCCGAGCTCGAGCACGTCCAGGAACACGCCGTGCAGCGTCGTCGACTCGGCAAGGACGCGCTGCAGGTAGATGCGGAAGACATCGACGATGTGCGGCGTCGGATTCTGGGAGGTCACCAGCGCGATCCGGTGCTGCTCGCACATGTCGACCAGGTACTGCGGCACCGTTTCGCCGTTGCCGACGACGATCGCCGCGAGCTCGCTGGTGAACAGCCGGTCGATCGAGCGCTGGAACTCGTCCCGCGGCAGCGCCCGCAGGTAGCCGATCTCCGCCGCGCCGAGGATCTGGACGCGGAACGGATGGATCAGGTTCATGTGCCCGACCTGCCCGATCGTCGGGCGCAACTCGTTCTCACCGACGAGCTCTCGGCCTCCGCCGTCGCGGCCGGCGAGCCAGACCAGGCCGAGCCGCTCGCGGTTCTGCTCGAGAAACGTTGCAACGCTCACTTGGCGCATCGCGTCCAGACCTCTCGTGGGCTTCGGATCCTGCGCCGCGGCATCAGCCCGCGGGCTCCCAATGATCGAACAACGCCGCGATTCCGCCTGCGTCGGCGGTCGCGGCGAGCTGGTCGCGGAATGCGCGGTCGGCGAACATCTGGGCCAGCTCGGAAAGCAATTGCAGGTGCAGATCGGTCGCCCGATCGGGAACCAGCAGCACGAAGAGCTGCGCGACGGGCTTGCCGTCCGGCGCCTCGAACGTAATCGGCGACCGAAGGCGGGCGAACGCGCCGATCGCGCCTGACAGGCCCTTGATGCGTCCGTGGGGGATCGCGACGCCCTGCCCCAGTCCGGTCGATCCGAGCTTCTCGCGGGCGGCGAGGCTCGGTGCGACGCTGCCGCGCGCGAGCCCCGCGCTTCCCTCGAGCAGCCTGCCCATCGCCT
>DAHUXO010000318.1 GCA_027307095.1 Betaproteobacteria bacterium
GCCAGGGGCACGTGGTCGCCTGCCACCAGAGGCTTCCTGAGGCCGACGAACATCACGTGGTAGCCGCCTGGGGTGAGCGCCATCTTCGACCCGGCCGGAACGCCGATCGCGGTGACGGAGCGCATGCGCATGACGTCCCCGTCCATGCGCATCGCATGCAGCTCGGTGCTGTCGGCGATGGGCGACGACGCGCGGACGAGCTGGTCGTTGTCGCTGCCGTGATTCTCGATCGTCAGGTAGGCGCCCCCGGTGCGCGCCCCAGGCGGCGTCGCGCGCGCCTGCGGGTCGACGATCGTGAGGGACTTCAGCGCGTAGTCGCGCGCGACCGCCGAAGCGCAGACCAGCAGCGCGACGGCGACGGCGATGGCTTGCAGGGGCAGGCGGAAGCGTTGCATTGGATGTCTCCCCAGGTTCACGCCTCCACCGGGATCCGGATGTGGCCGAACCGGTGGCGGAATTGTACCTTTCCGCCGAGCCTGCACTCGCGCGACGCGGGCGCCGGGTCGGAGAAGTCGGCGCCCGCGGGGCGGCACACCGCGCGGGTGGCGCAGCATCGCCTACATGCCTTTCATGCCCTGCATCGCGACCCTGCGCGAGCCGAAGAACAGGAAGAAATTCGATCCGACCTCCACGGCCCGGCCCGCCTGCTCGGCAGCGTCCATCGCCGACGCCGAGGTGATGCCGCTGCTGCCGTCGGCCGCAGGCCAGTCGCTTGGATCGAAGACCAGCACCGGGCGCACTTCCCACCAGATCACCCCGGTATTCGTGTCCTGGTTGTCGACGACGTGACTGTGATTGGGTGTGGGCAGGAACACGTTTCCGGTCGGTGGGCTCGCAATCTTGCCCAATGCGGCGAGCAGGGTGGACAGGTCCACCGACGATGCGTGCATCGTGCAGGTCCCGGCGGCGGAACCGGGGTCGGGACATTGGGTCGCGACTGCAGGATGCGTCTTCCAGGCCTCGGGCACGTTGCCGAAGAGCGCGATCAGCGCGTTGCCGAGGTCGGAACCGCACAGCTCGCCGGGGCGACCGCCGTCGGGGCAGGGCATCGCGTCGGCCGGATTCTGGTCGTTGTCGACCGAGAACATCGGCACCAGCACGTAGAGTGGGGACGTGTGCTTGATGCTCCCGCCGGTCGGGTCGGCGGAGGGCTCGGTGATCACCTGGCATATCGGCGTCTGCATCTCCCGCGGATCGGACCGCGCGGGGACGCCGTTGAAATCGAGATCCATCGAAGGCTCGTCGACACAGTCGAAATTCTGCTGATATGTGAATTCGAGCAGGCGGCCGTTTCCGAACCCGTAGGTCTGGTTCGGCGCGAGTTGCGCCGACGCGCCGCCCGCCACCAGGATCATGCATGCGCCTGCGGCGATGGCCTGGCGGATGCCGGTGCGCCGGGACCTGCCGGCATTCGGGGTTCCGGGTTGCAAACGCTCCATATCTGACTCCTCGGTTGGGTGGGTCTCGACGGCGGCGGCGCCACCGGGCGCAGGTGCGACGCGAGAGATTCGCACCGGACACGATCCCACTTACGCAGGCCAGGGCCGAACGGATGCACGCCGCCGCAGGCGCGGCTCGCGTCACCGGAGGCTCAGGCCCCCTTAAGCTCCGCGACTTAGAATCGACGTTTCGAGGCGGGCCGCGCGTTGCGGCCGGGGGCAGACGGGGCAATGCGCATCCTTCTGGTCGAGGACGACCCGATGATCGCCAGGACGCTGCAGCAGGCACTGGCGCAGGACGGCTACGCCGTCGACCGCGTCGGCGACGGCGAGGCCGCGCGACTCGCGCTGGAGACTGCCGGCGACGCGTACGCCCTCGTGCTGCTGGATCTCGGGCTGCCGCGCAAGAGCGGCCTCGACCTGCTGCGCGAGTTGCGCCGCGGCGGCAACCGGGTGCGCGTGCTGATCGTCACGGCGCGCGACGCGGTGGCCGACCGGGTCGCGGGTCTCGACGCCGGCGCCGACGATTACCTGACCAAGCCGTTCAGCCTCGACGAATTGACCGCGCGCATGCGCGCGCTGCTCAGGCGCGACGTCGCCCGCGAGGACAACCTGCTGCGTCACGGCGAGCTGACTCTGGACACCGCAACTCGCATCGTGATGCAGGGCGGGCGCGCGATCGACGTCTCGGCGCGCGAATTCGCGCTGCTCGCCGCGCTGCTCGAGCGCCCCGGGGCGGCGCTGTCCAAGGCGCAGCTCGAGGAACGCATCTATCGCTGGGGCGAGGAAGTCGAGAGCAACGCAATCGAGGTCCACGTGCACAACCTGCGCAAGAAACTCGGCGTCGACGCGATCCGGACGCTGCGCGGCGTCGGCTACGCGCTCGCGTGAGCCCGAAGCGATGAACTCGATCCGCCGCACGCTCCTCGTCTGGCTGCTCGCCGGCCTCGCCGTCATCGGCCTCGGCGCGAGCGCCGCGACCTACGTCGCCGCGCGCCGCGAAATCGGCTCGCTGCTCGACCTGCAGCTGAAGCAGCTCGCCTACTCGACGCGCATGGACGACCTGCTGCGCGGGCAGCGCGCCGGATTCGACACGCCCGATGTCCCGCGTGGCACGGGGATCACCGAGCTCGTCACCCAGATCTGGGACCGCGACGGCGTGCTCGTCTACTGGACGCGGCCCGGGATGGGTCTGCCGGTCCCCGCGCGCGAAGGCTATTCGACGGTCAGCCGCAACGGCCGCCAATGGCGCGTCTACACGATGGTGCATGGAACCCACGCACTGCAGATCGC
>DAHUXO010000339.1 GCA_027307095.1 Betaproteobacteria bacterium
GGCGCGCGCAAATCGAACGCACATTCGCCATCGCCGCGGCCGCGACGCGGCGATTTTCCGTGCTTGGAATTTGCTGCGTCGGCATGCTCGTCGCCTCGGGCATCGCGAATGCGTGGTATCTCGTCGGCAGCCCGATCGCGCTGGTCGACACCCATTTCGGGCGACTGCTCCTCGCCAAGCTGGTCCTTTTCGGAGCGATGGTCGCGCTCGCCGCGCACAACCGTCTGCGCATATCGCCGCGGATCGAGGTGCATGACCCGGCGGCGCTGCGCGCGCTGGCACGCAATGCGCGCACCGAGATCGCCCTCGGGATGGCGGTGGTCGCGGTCGTCGGCTGGCTGGGCATCAGCTCACCGGCGACGGACATGCGGCAGATGCCGGTGCTTGCGGCGGCTTCGGCCGGGGACGCGGTGGCGCATCCGGTGCGTGCAACCATGCCGTAGTCGGCTTCGAATCTGCGGCAGGCCCCGTTCCGCGGAGCCGATCCCCGCGCCATAGTAAAATTCGTCCGTGGAAGCCTTGGCACCATCCGCTCCGGCGCCGGGCGCTCGCGCCGTGCAGCTCCCCTTCGACGCACGTCGCAGCGTCGCGACGTGGCTGTTCGTCTGCTGCGCGCTGGTGTTCGCGATGGTCGTCGTCGGCGGCGTGACGCGCCTCACGCACTCCGGGTTGTCGATCACCGAGTGGCAGCCGATCGTCGGCACGGTCCCGCCGCTGTCGGAATCCGCGTGGAACGACGCGTTCACCAGGTACCAGGCCACGCCCGAATACCGCGACGTCAACCGCGGCATGACGCTCCGGGAATTCAAGGGCATCTTCTGGTGGGAATATTTCCACCGGTTGCTCGGCCGGGGGATCGGCGTCGCGTTCCTGCTTCCCTACCTGTGGTTCCTGCTGCGCAGGCGCATCCCTCCCGGTTACGCGAAACCGCTCGCCGGCATCTTCGTGCTGGGCGGGCTGCAGGGCGCGCTCGGCTGGTTCATGGTCGAGAGCGGGCTCGTCAGCGATCCGCGGGTGTCGCAGTTCAGGCTGACGGCGCACCTCGGCCTGGCGTTCCTGATCTATGCGGCGATGTTGTGGACCGGGTTGTCGCTGATGTTCCCCGGGCGCGCCGACCCGGACCTGCCGGGGGTGCGGCGCGCGCGCCGGCGGGCGTTCGGGGTTGCCGCGCTGGTGTTCGTCATGGTGCTTTCGGGCGGATTCGTCGCGGGGATCCGGGCGGGATTCGCCTACAACACTTTCCCGTTGATGCAGGGCCGCTGGGTGCCGCCGGAAATCATGCTGCTCTCGCCATGGTGGAAGAATTTATTCTGGAACCTGGCGACCGTGCAGTTCGACCACCGGATGATCGCGTGGCTGCTCGCGTTCTCCATTCCGTACACGTGGTGGCAGCTGCGCCGGTCGCAGGCGCCGCTGCGGGCGAGGCGCGGTGCCGACGTGCTGGTCGCGGGCCTCGCCGTCCAGATCTCGCTGGGGATCGCGACGCTGGTCAACGTGGTCCCGATCCCGCTCGCGGCGATGCATCAGGCAGGGGCGTTGGTCGTGTTCACGCTTGCACTCAATGTCGCGCACGCGCTGCGTTGATGCCGGTCAAATTTGAAGTTTCAACGGGAAGGCTGGCGACACATGGCTGAATTGCGCGCGCTCGACGAACCGCTGTCCGATGCCGAGCTCGACGAGCTCGAGGTCTTTCTGGCATCGGATGCGGTTCCGCAGGATTGCATGGACCTCGAGATGCTCGACGGTTTCCTGACGGCCATCATCAGCGGACCCGAGTCGATCCAGCCGTCCGAATGGCTGCCGCAGGTCTGGAGCGACGGCGGACGGATGACCAACCCCGCATTCACGGACAACGACCAGGCGCAGCGGATCATGGGTCTGATGCTGCGGCACATGGTCGGCATCCAGCGCACGCTGTCCGAATCGCCGACACGCTTCCGGCCGCTGCTCTACCTGCCGGAGGAGAACGCACGCAACGACAAGACGCCGCCCGAAGCGTCGGCGTGGTGCGAGGGCTACATGGCGGGGGTCAAGCTGCGCGAGGACGAATGGCAGCCGCTCTACGACGCGCCCGACGCGCGCGACTGGGCGTTTCCGATCGAGGCGCTGGCTTTCGGCGACCAGGATCCGGAGTTCGCCGAATGGATCGACGACAAGGAGAAGCGTGCGAGCCTCGTCGACGAGCTGCCGGTCGCCTCGGTGCTGATCTACCGCTTCTGGCAGGAGCGGCGCCGCGGTCAGGAATCGCGCAGCGGCGGATCGCGACGCGAATTGCCAGAATCCGCGCGTAAATCGCGCCAGCGCCTGCACTGAGGGCAGGCAGCGGCGCGACGCGTCCTAGAGCGCGGCCCCGCCGGCGAGCAGGTCCGCCGACTCCGGATGGCGGCGCATGTAGGCGCGCACATACGAGCAGACGGGGACCACTGAAAGACCCTCTGCGCGCGCCCAGGCCAGCGCCGCGGCAACGAGCCTGGCCGCGATGCCGCGGCCTTCGAGCGCCGCAGGCACCTCGGTATGGATGAGCTGCAGGACCGTGCCGTCCAGCCGGTAATCGCAATGGGCGAGCGTACCTTCGACGCGGGCCTCGAAGCGATGTTGTACGACGTTGTGCGTGATCGTCGGCCCCGATTCCGGCATCGCGGTCACTGGGTCCGGTACACGCGGTTGTTGACGATCTTGACGCGGTCGCCCACGCGCAATTCGCCCTCGCCCACCTCGCTCACCGCGACGCTTCCACCCGAATCGAGCCGGACGATGACGCGATAGCGATCGCGCGTGTTCGACTTCTCGACCTGGTGACCGACTGCCGCGCCGCCGATGGCCCCGGCGATGGTCGCCGCCGTCTGTCCGGCGCCGCCGCCGATCTGATGTCCGATCACGCCGCCGGCGATGCCACCGATGATCGCCCCGAGGCCGATCGGAGCATTCGAGCCGCCCTGATACATCTGGATGGAGTCGACGACGCCGTATTCGGTGCGCTGCGTGACGACCGGGCGCTGCTCGTACACAGGGTACGGCTCGTAGTAGGCGCAGCCTCCCGCCAGTGCGCCAATGGCGAGCAGCGCAAGCCCCCCGATACGAAGTGTCGTGAGTTTCATCGATGTCTCCAGCAGGTTGTGAATTCGCCAGCAGCTCCGATGCGCCGTGACGCCAAGCGCGCTCCCGCCAGCCGAAGCCGGGTGCATGGCCGCGGTCCGACCGCGCTCGGACAGCCCCCCAACGCCGATGGTGCGATCCGGAGTCGCAACAAAATATAAATGGGGTCGCCGCCCCCGCAATTCAAATCTAGCGAAGCCTGCGCTCGCGGCAGATAGGCGATCGGCGCATTCCCCCGTCGGACGATGGCCGACAGGGCGCGATGGCACGGCGCGGGACGCGCCCGCGGATCTGGGGCACACCCGCCGTCGCCGGCGTCAGGCCGCTGCGCCGAACAGGTAGGAATCGCGCGACAGTGCGCCGTTCTCGTAGCCGTCGACGATGCGCTCGACGCTGGGTGCCGGTCCGGCCGCACCGTAGGCGACCAGCAGGGGAAGGTAGTGCTCCTCGGTCGGATGGGCACGCACGGCCTGCGGTGCCTGGTCGCGATAATCGGTCAACGCCGCGTCGTCGTGCGACCTCAGCCGCTGCCCGAGCCACTGCGCGAAGTCCACCGCATAGCGCATGGGTGCGTCGTCGCCGCGATTGCCGATCCAGTCGCGCAGGTTGTGCGTCGCGTGGCCGGAGCCGATGATCAGCACGTTCGCCTCGCGCAGCGGCTCCAGCGCGCGCCCCAGCGCCACGTGATGCGCAGTTCCCCGCGCGGGCGAGACCGAGAGCTGGACGACCGGAATGTCGGCGTTCGGGTACATCCATCGCAGCGGCACCCACGCGCCGTGATCGAGGCCCCTGCAGCCGTCGACGCCCGCGGTGATTCCGGCGGCCTTGAGCAACGCGACGACCCGCGCAGCTAGGTCGGGCATGCCGGGCGCAGGATACTCGATCTCGTAGAGCGCCTTGGGAAAGCCGCCGAAGTCGTGGATGGTTTCGGGCTTGACGCTGCCGGTCACCATGGGCAATGCGGTCTCCCAGTGTGCGGAAGCGATCAGCACGGCGTCCGGCTGCGGCAGGCGCGCACCCAGTGCCTTCCACGCATCGCCGACTGCGCCGGGCGAGATCGCATGCATCGGTGATCCGTGGGACAGGAACAGGGTCGGCAGTGGCTTCATGGCAGCTCTCCGGTGATTGTCGCCTGCGCGATACGGTGCGGTTCGGTCCTGCGCGGGGGACGTGATCGACCCTGGGGCCTCTTGCGGGTTCTCAGGGCTGCGCGTCGCCGAAATCGTCGCGCGCACCGTTGCCCAGCAGCGCGCAGGTGGCCGCTGCGACGACCAGGAACGCCGGGTATTCCCAGCCGCCGCCCTTGGCAGTGAACATCCAGCCGTTTCCGAGGTGGGGCCAGGTGGCTGCGATCAACTCGACGGCAAGCACGCTCGCGACCCAGCGGGTCTTGATTCCGCCGATCAGCATGATGCCGCCGACCAACTCGAGGGCGAAGATCACGTACGCCAGTGGGCCGGGCAGACCCAGCGATTCGAAGAACCGCGCCGTCCCGGGCAGGGTGAAGATGAAGTATTTCTGCAGCGCATGCGCGATGAACATGACGCCGAGCGCCGTCCGAAGCAGGATGGCGGCCGTGTCGATGCGTCGATTGGATGTCATGTCGATTTCTCGTTAGTGCGTCTTGGGAACGCGAAGAGGTCATCATGCGCTTTGAATATGCCAAGATAAACAGTACATTTACCAAATAATAGTTGCGTAGAATGCAATAATTCATGGACCGATTCCAGGCCATATCGAGCTTCGCCAAGGTCGTCGAGTCGGGAAGCTTCGCGCGCGCGGCCGATCGCCTCGGTGCGTCGGTGTCGGCGATTTCGCGCCAGGTCGCCGATCTCGAGGCCCATCTGGGCGTCCGGTTGCTCAACCGCACGACCCGGCGGCTGTCTCTGACCGAGAGCGGGCGCGGCTTCTACGAGCGCTGCGTGCAGCTGCTCGCCGATCTCGAGGAGGCGGAGGAGGCCGTCGCGTCGACCGCGGTCGTACCGCGCGGCACGCTGCGGCTGACGGCGTCGATCAGCTTCGGCAGCGGTTATCTCGCAGCGGCGATCGCCGAGTTCCGCGAGTTGCATCCGCAGCTCCGCTTCGACGTCGCCCTTTCGGACCTCGCGGTCGACCTGGTCGAGGAGGGTCTGGACCTCGCGGTCCGGATCGGGGACATCGGCAGCCAGGCCCTGATTGGGCGCAGGGTCGGCGTGTCGCAACTCGTGTGCTGCGCGGCTGCTTCCTATGTCGAGCGCCATCCGGCACCGGGCACTCCCGCGGATCTGGCGGCGCACCACTGCCTCACCTACGAATACTCGACGATCGGCAATCAATGGCGCTTCACCGACGCGGCGGGCACCGTGCACGAAGTCAGCGTGTCGGGACCCGTGCATGCGAACAGCGGCGCGATGCTTGCCGCCCTCGCGGTGGCCGGTGTCGGCATCATCCTCGAGCCCGATTTCATCGTTGCCGGCGACGTCCGCGCGGGGCGCCTTGTCCGGCTCCTGCCCGATTACGCGGCGCCATCGATCGCCATCCACGCCGCGTATCCAAGCCGCCGGCACCTGTCGGCCAAGGTGCGGGCCTTCGTCGATTTCCTGGTGGCGCGCTACGCGCGTGATCCGGCGTGGCGGCTCGCGCCGCCGGGAGCCCCACGGGGCCCCGCCTGACGTCGTGCCCCGGCGCGGCGGCCGGCGCGCCGACACCCGCTCGCGGCGTTCCCTAAGGCAGCTGGATCTTGCCCCCGCCGCCCAGCGGGCCTCCGGGCGGCAAGGAAGCCCCTGCCGGCGGCAGCACGATCGACGACGACGCCTGGCGGCGCATCTCCTGCAGCTCTCGCATCGCGCGCTCAATGCCGACCTTCGTCGCCTCGCCGTAACCCTCGACTGCCTCGGCCAGCGTGCGCGCCTCGATGTCGAAGCTGATCGGCAGCGGGCCCATGTTGGTCATCAGCTGGGCCTCGCCCTGGAACAGGGGCGGGCGCGCGGTGTCGGGACTGCCGTCGCTCTTGACGGGGGTCAGCACGCGCAGCGTGCCGATCTTGCGGTCGGTATATATCTCCTCGCGATAGAGCGAGGTCGCGTCCATGACCGCTTCGGACGTGCGGGTGCCCGGTTCTGGAGCCATTGTCGTGTTCCCTCGTGAGACGTCGTCGGCGTCTGTCCTCGTGGATGTCGGAACGCCGCCGTCATTATCCGCGAATCGCCGAGGCGGCCTCCCGGACGGTGCACGCGCCCGCTGCGCGCGCGCCGAAAGCTCGCCGGCGCCATCGTTCTCGTTGACGATTGCAGGTCCGCCAGCCTAGCATCGCGGCCTGGCAAACTCGCCACGGAGACGGAGTCGATCATGCGCGTTTTGAAAATTTTACTTTGTGCCGCCGTCGCCGCCGTCGCGCTGCCGGCGCTGGCCGATACCTGGCCATCGCATCCGATCAAGATCGTCGTGCCGTTCGCCGCGGGCGGACCGGCCGACGTCTACGCGCGGTATCTCGGCCAGCGGCTCGAGAAGGCGCTGGGCCAGCCGTTCGTCGTCGAGGACAAGCCGGGCGGCGGCTCCGTCGTCGGCACCGAGATCGTCCACCAGAGCGCCCCCGACGGCTACACGCTGCTGATGATGTCGAACACGCACACGGTGAACGAGTCGCTGATGCCGAACAAGCCGTTCAAGCTGATGCGCGATTTCGTTCCGGTGGCGCCGGTCAACTACTCCGACCTCGTGCTGGTCGTGAACCCCAAGGTGCCGGTGAAGACCCTCGCCGACCTGATCGCGCTCGCCAAGAAGGAGCCGGGCAAGCTCAACTTCGCGTCGTCGGGTCCCGGCACGCCCTATCACATGGCTGGCGAGCTGTTCAACGCGATGGCCCACGTCAACATCGTGCACGTCCCGTACAAGGGAAGCTCGGGTGCCCGCACCGGCGTGATCGGCGGCCAGGTCGAGATGATGTTCGACGCCGTCACCGTGATGAACGAGCAGGTCAAGGCCGGCAGGGTGCGCGCGCTGGCGACGACCGGCAAGCTGCGCTCGGCGGTGATGCCCGACGTGCCGACGGTGTCCGAGGCTGGCGTTCCCGGCTACGAGGCGACGATCTGGCTGGGCCTGATGGCGCCGAAAGGCACGCCGAAGGCCGTCGTCGACAAGCTGAACAAGGCGATCACGGCGGTCGAGTCGCAGCCCGACGTCAAGGCCGACTGGGCGAAGCAGGGCGCGACCCCGATGACCATGACACCCGAAGCGTTCCACAAGTATCTCGAAGGCGACATCGTCAAGTGGGCGCGCGTCGTCAAGATCTCGGGCGCACGGGTCGATCGGTGACGCCGGCGGTTTCGCGCAGGCTGCACCTGCTCTCCGCCGGTGCCGCCAAGGGGCTCGTGCAGGCACTCGCCGAATCGTTCGAGCGCGACGCAGGCGTCCGCCTCGCGGCGACCTTCGACGCGGCTGGGACGATTCGCGACCAGTTTCTCGCCGGCGAGCCCTGCGACGTCGTGATCCTTCCGGCTGCGATGCTGGATGCGCTGGCTGCGCAGGGGAAGGTCGAGCCGGACTCGATCGCGCCGCTGGGCGGCGTTCCCACCGGCGTCGCGGTTCCGTCCGCGGAGCCCGCGTCTGCGATCGCGGGCGTCGACGCGCTGCGCGACGTCCTGTCGCGGGCAACCGCGCTCTACTGCCCCGACATCGAGCGGGCGACCGCAGGCATCCATTTCGTGGGCGTGCTCAAGAAGCTCGGAATCCACGAGCGCGTGGCGGGAAGGCTCAAGCCCTACGCCAATGGCGCGACGGCGATGGCCGCGATGTCCCGCGCCGAGCCGATCGGCGGTTCCGGTGCCGTCGGCTGCACCCAGGTGACCGAAATCCTGTACACCCCCGGGGTGACGCTGGTCGCGAACCTGCCCGACGAGGTCGGGCTGACGACCATCTACTCGGCGGCGGTGTCGAGCGGCGCCGGCGACCCCGCGCTGGCGCGGAGCTTCGCCTCGCTGCTGACCGGCGAAGCAACCCGCGCACTGCGCCACCAAGGCGGCTTCGAGTAACGCCGAAGTCAGGGTCCGAAATCGGGGTCAGACCCCGATTCGGACGGCGCCGGATTTGAACGCGGATCCGTCCCGCGCCGCGGCCCGCGGCGGGGCGGCGCTCAGCGGGGCGGCTCCTGGCGCGGCGGCGGGTTTCCGACCAGCGCCTGGCGGATCTCGCGGAGCTTGGCTTTCACGCGCAGCTCGTTGTCGTGCCCCATGCGCACCATGATCTTCTGCCCGGCTGACAGCGACTCGAGATCGGGGTCGGCGAACCGGTAGACGATCTTCGGCTGCACCAGCGCGATCGGCCCGGTGGGCTCGGGCGCCGCCAGCAGGTGATCGATGACGTGGACCAGCCGGTCGTTGAAGTACTTGCCCGGGTAGCCCAGCTCCTCGTACGCCTGCTGGAACAGCGGGTAGAACCGCACGTAGGTCGCGACCAGGCGGCCGGTGTCGGCGGCTTCCATCACGCTGACATAGGGCGCGTAGCGCACCGCATTGTCGGAGGCGAGAACGGTCTGGCCGTCGTCCTGCGCGGTCAGCAGCGATCCGCCGACGGGCTGCACCGGCATCCGCTGCACGGCCGCCGTCTGGCGAGGAAGGTTGTCGATCGTCGCCACGAAGCGCTGGACGATCTGCTGCAGGTGGAAGATCCGGTCGAGCGGCGCCTTGCCGAAGATCGCGGCCATCGCATCCTGCAGCGCGGAATCGCTGTCGGCCAACGCGGGGAGCGCCGGCGGCTGCGCCGGCGCCCCGGTGCCCGCAGCTTCGATCGGATGCTCGGGAGCCGCCGCCACCGGGGCCGCGGGTTGCTGCACCGAAGGCGCGGCGGGCGCAGTCGCCTGCGGCGGCTGCGGGTGCATCTGCCTCCAGACGAGCCATGCCGCGACGACGACCGCGACGATCATCGCGAGCGGCCAGAGGATGCTGCTGCGCGGCGCCTTTCCGCCGCTGCGCGGGTCTGCCCGACGCTGCAGCGGCTGCTTGCCGACCGACGGTTCGACTCGTTCCATGACGCTCTTTCCCGGGAAGGTTGAGGGCGCGCGTTTAGCGAACCTTTAGCAAATTCCTACCAAAGAGTTAGCAACGCGCAGTCGGCGGCGGACCGATACTGCATTGGACGCGCGAAACGCCGATTCGATCCGCGGATCGGGCCGATCGCGCCGGACAACGTACGGCCCCGATCGGGCCCCGACCACACCAGGGAGTCATCATGACGATTAATGCGCCATCCGTGCAACTTTCCGCGGCAACCCGGCCGCAGGCCCGGCCGCCGCGTCGGCAGATTCGCAACGCGCCTGCCGCGCGCTACGACCCGTACCTCGTCGTCCACAAGGGGCTGCGCGCCCTGATGGCAGACACGCTGCAGCGCGTCGGGCGCATGGACCCTCGCGACGACGAGGATACGGCGCAGGCGCTCGCGCAGCTGCGCGAGGCCGTGTCGCTTGCCGAGAGCCACCTGCACCACGAGGACCTGTTCCTGCACCCGGCGATGGAGGCGCGCGCCCCCGGCTCGACCGAGGGCGTCGCGGCCGATCACGCTGCACATCGTGCGGCACTCGCGGGCCTGCTCGACGGCTGCGCGAGCGTCGAGCGCAGCGCAGGCGACGCGCGTGCGTGCGCAGCGCTGGCGCTCTATCGGCGTCTGGCGCGCTTCGTCGCCGAGGATTTCGTCCACATGCATGCGGAGGAGACCGAGAACAACGCCGTGCTGTGGGCGACGCACTCCGACGAGGAGCTCCGTGCGATCGTCGAGCGGCTGGTCGCGTCGATTCCTCCGGCGAAGAATGCGGCGTTCGCGCGCTGGATGGTCGCGTCGAGCTCGCCGTCCGAACGCGCCGAGATGCTGCGCGGGGCGCGCCGGACGATGCCCGCCGGCGCCTTCGACGCGATGCTCGCGGCGCTTGTGCAGGCCCTGACCGCGAAGGACCGCGTCAAGCTCGAGGCGGCGCTGGCGTGACGCCATCGGGCATTTCGACCAGTCGCAGCGGGCGCGTGACCGCGAGCCGGAAGCGGCCGCGCCCGGTCTTCTCGATGCGAACGCAGCTGCAGCGCTCCGGCAGGCGGCGTTGCAGCAGGATCAGCCGCGCTTCGAGGTTCTCGGACAGCTCGGGAAGCCGGATCGCGGGGTCGAGCCGAAGCTCGCGGTTGGTGAACTCGCTGCGCCTGCCGCCGGCGTGCTCGCGCAGGAGCTTCCA
>DAHUXO010000341.1 GCA_027307095.1 Betaproteobacteria bacterium
GCACTACGCGCTCGACCGCGATGTGGAGATCGCCGTCGTCGATGGTGCGCGTGGCAACGGCAATGGCCTGCTGCTGCCCGCGGGGCCGCTGCGCGAGCCGGTCTCGCGCCTTGCGTCGGTCGACGCGCTGGTCGAGCTGCAGACCGGCGAAGCCGTTGCGGCGCCGGTCCGCGACCCGGCGGGAGCCGGCCGGGAGGCGAGAATCGGGACCGGTCCCGGGCTTCCCGGCACCGGTGCGGAAAACCGGACCCGTCCCGGATTTCCCGTGGTCTATCCGATGACCCAGCAGCTGCAGCCGTGGCGCAACGTCGCCGATCCGGCGATCGTCGCCGACTCGGATCGCCTGCGGGGTCCGGACCTGGTCGCGATCGCGGGCATCGGGAATCCGCAGCGGTTCTTCGACCAACTCGCGCGCCTGGGCCTCGACCCGCGCACGCATGCGTTCGGCGACCACCATCCCTATCGTCGCGCCGAGGTCGCGTTCCCGGGCGCGCGCGCAATCCTGATGACCGAAAAGGACGCGGTAAAATGCAGAGAGTTCGGCGACCCGCGCATGTGGATGCTGCCAATCCGGGCGTCCGTCGACCGGGCGTTAATCGATGCCGTCGTGGAGAAACTGCGTGGATCCCAAGCTTCTCGAAATGCTGGTGTGCCCGGTGACCAAGGGTCCGCTGATCCTTGATCGGGAACGGCAGGAGCTGATCTCGCGCTCGGCGCGGCTCGCCTACCCGATCCGCGAAGGCATACCGGTGATGCTCGAGGAGGAGGCGCGCAAGCTCTCGCCCGAGGAATGGGAAGCGCTCAAGGAGTGAGCTTCACCGTCCTCATTCCCGCACGCTACGCATCGACGCGCCTCCCCGGCAAGCCGCTGGCCGACATCGGCGGCAAGCCGATGATCGTGCGGGTGGCCGAGCGCGCGCGACAAAGTGGCGCGCGGCGCGTCGTCGTCGCGACCGACGACGCCCGCATCGCCGACGCGGTGCTCGCGCATGGCATCGAGGCGGTCATGACCCGCGCCGACCATCCGACCGGCACCGACCGCCTGGCCGAAGCGGCCGCATCGCTCGGGCTGAGCGTCGACGAGATCGTCGTCAACGTGCAGGGCGACGAGCCGCTGCTCGATCCGGTGTTGATGCGGCGGATCGCCGAGCTTCTCGCTGCCAATCCAGACGCGTCGATCGCCACCGCCTGCCACCCGATCGATGACGTGCGCGACGCATTCAATCCGAACGTGGTCAAGGTGGCGCTCGACGCGCGCGGCCACGCGCTCTATTTCAGCCGGGCGACGATACCCTGGGCGCGCGATGCGTTCGCGGCCGATCGCTGCAACCTCCCCGCCGGGCTGCCGCTCTATCGCCATTACGGGCTCTATGCGTACCGGGTCGGCTACCTGCAGGCGTTTCCGGTGCTCGCCCCGGCGGCGATCGAGCGCTTCGAGGCCCTCGAGCAGTTGCGCGCGCTGTGGCATGGGCACCGGATCGTCGTCGAGATCGCGCAAGGCGCGCCCGCACCCGGCGTCGACACCTCCGAGGACCTCGCGCGGGTGCGCGCGCTTTTCGGCACCGGGTCGCGATCGGACGGCGATTGACCGCGCGCGCCCATAGCGGGGAGAATCGGGGACAGCCCGCGCGTTCGAGGGGCTGGCATGGCCGCAGGGACGGCGGCAGACCCGCGACCGCAGGCAACCGGCAAACCTCATGCGATTGATATTGCTCGGTCCTCCCGGCGCCGGCAAGGGAACGCAGGCGGTGCTGATCTGCAACGCCTTCGGCATTCCGCAGGTATCGACCGGCGACATGCTGCGGGCGGCGATCAAGGCAGGGACGTCGATGGGCCTCGCCGCGAAGGAGCTGATGGACCGCGGCACGCTGGTGTCCGACGAAATCGTCATCGGACTCGTCAAGCACCGCCTGCATGCGCCCGACTGCAGCCCGGGCTACCTTCTCGACGGCGTGCCCCGGACGCTTCCGCAGGCGGAGGCGCTGCGCAATGCCCGCATCGACGTCGACTACGTGATCGAGATCGACGTCCCCGACGCGGCCATCGTCGAGCGCATGAGCGGCCGACGCGTGCACGTCGGCTCCGGCCGTACGTATCACGTCAAGTACAAGCCGCCCAGGGATGCCGGCAGGGACGACGTGACCGGCGAAACGCTGATCCAGCGCGAAGACGACAAGGAAGAGACGGTGCGCAAGCGGCTCGCGGTCTATCACTCGCAGACCGAGCCCCTGATCGCGTATTACGAGCGCTGGGAGCACAGCGGCGACCCGCGCGCGCCGCGCTACCGGCGGGTCAACGGCCTGGGCACGGTCGAAAGCGTGGGCGACGCCTGCCTCGCCGCGTTGCGCGGTTGACGAGCCACCCGTAGGGGATCGATGGAGCCCCGGGTCAGCGTGGTCGTGCGGAGCATGTCGCGGCCGAGTCTCGTCGATGCGCTTCGATCGATCGGCGAGCAGGAGTACCCGGCGCTCGAAGTCGTCGTTGTCGCCGCGAGCGGCGCCGGTCATCCGGTGCCCGCAGATCGGGCCGGCCCGCACCTGGTGCGATTCGTGGCGAGCGACGCCCGCCTTTCACGACCGCGTGCCGCGAACGCGGGACTCGACGCGGCCCGCGGCGAGTGGATCACGTTCCTCGACGACGACGACCTGCTGCTGCCAGGCCACATCGCGGGGCTGGCGGCAGCCCGGGGCGGCGCGGCGAACGCGCGCCTGGTCTACACGCTTGCGCTGGCGCGCATGGCTGACGGCAGCACGCAGTCGTGGGGCCAGCCGTTCGCGCTCGCGCGGTTGTACGAGCGAAACTTCATTCATCTCTCCACCGCGCTGTTCGCCCGAGAGCTCGCGGGTTCGGGATGCCGGTTCGACGAATCGCTCGACATCATGGAGGACTGGGATTTCTTCCTGCAGTGCGCCCAGCACACGCCGTTTCATTTCGAGCCGAGGCAGACCTTCGTCTGGCGCGCGGACCAGGGTGATTCGGGCGCCGCAGGCGGCGCAAACCAGGACGACGCCAGGTTCGCTGCGTTCCGCGACCGCATCTACGCGAAGTGGGCGAGCCACCACGATGCGCTGGTCGACCGCGTCGGCGCCGCGCTGCAGCAAGCCGCCGAGCAGGCAAAGCGGGGCGACCGCGCAGGAGCGGAGGCAGCCTGCCGTGCGGTCCTGGCCTACAGCCAGAACGATCCCTACGCGCTCAACCTGCTGGCGATGCTGCAGCGCTCGGCAGGGCGCGACGCCGAGGCCCGTCGGACGCAGGAGCTCGCCTGCGCCGTGCGCCCCGGCGACGTGTCTCTCGTCTACAATCTGGCGCTCATTTGCCGCGCGCAGGGCGATCTCGCGAGCGCCCGCGCACACTGCGAGCGGGCGATCCGCGAGGCGCCGCAGTTCGCAGCGGCGCGAAAGCTCCTGGCGGAGCTGTAGTCCCCGAGGCAGGGATTTCGAGGGTCAGACATGGCGAAGCGCAACGCGTTCTACGCACAATCCGGCGGCGTGACCGCGGTGATCAACGCCACCGCCGCCGGGGTCATCGAGACCGCGCGCGCCCACAAGTCGCGGATCGGGCGGGTCTATGCCGGGCGAAACGGCATCATCGGCGCTCTGACCGAAGACCTGATCGACACCGGCCGCGAGAGCGCGCGGTCGATCGCCGCGCTGAAGCACACGCCCGCCGGCGCTTTCGGGTCCTGCCGCTACAAGCTGAAGGGCCTCGACCAGAACCGCGCGCAGTACGAGCGGCTGATCGACGTCTTCCGCGCCCACGACATCGGCTATTTCTTCTACAACGGCGGCAACGATTCGGCCGACACCTGCCTCAAGGTGTCGCAGATCGCACAAGCACTGGGGTACCCGCTTACCGCCGTGCACGTTCCCAAGACCGTCGACAACGACCTCGCAGTCACCGACAACTGCCCGGGATTCGGCTCGGTCGCCAAGTACGTCGCGACGTCGATGCGCGAAGCGGCTTTCGATGTCGCGTCGATGGCCAAGACGTCCACCAAGGTGTTCGTGCTCGAGGTGATGGGCAGGCACGCGGGCTGGATCACGGCGGCGGTCGGGATGGCCGAGGACGCGTCGACGCCGATCCCGCTGGTGCTGCTGTTCCCCGAGATCCCATTCGAGGAGGTGAAGTTCGTCGCTGCCGTCAACGCGAAGGTCGCGCGCAACGGCTATTGCTGCATCGGCGTGTCCGAGGGCCTGCAGGACGCGTCGGGCAGGCTGATGGCCGAGGCGGGAACGCGCGACGCTTTCGGCCACGCGCAGCTCGGAGGAGTGGGCCCGCTGATCGCGAGCCTGGT
>DAHUXO010000358.1 GCA_027307095.1 Betaproteobacteria bacterium
CGGCCGCGGCGGCGACCGCGCGGAGCGTGGCGAGCGGCCGGTGACCGACGGGTCGGGCGCGACCGGCGCCGGATCGATCGCACGGACGCCCGCGCCCAGCGAGGAACGACCGGCCGAGCCCGCCGCCGCTCCGGCGGGACAGGCGTCTTCGCCGTGGCCGGCCGAAGCGGCAGCGGTGGTTCCGGCAATGCCCGTCGAGGCCGCGGCTGACGCGGTGGTCCCGTCGATGCCCGCCGACACCGCGGCGCCTGCGGCTGTCCCGTCGGTGCCTGCCGAGACCGCAACGCCACCTGTGGTGGTCCCGGCGATGCCCGCCGAGACCGCAGCACCGGTGAACACCGTTTACGAGGCGGTCGAACGCATCGCCGAGGAGCAGCCGAAGAAGGCGCGGCCACCCGCGCCGCCACCGATCTCCCTCGCGCTACCGCCGGATTCCAGCCTGGTGCTCGTGGAAACGCGTCACGCCGCACCGGCGCCGGCCACCGAGGAGGCTCCGATGCAGCGCGCCCGCCGGGCACGTCCGCCGCGCGTCAGCGCACCCGACGAGCCGCTGCAGATCGTCGAAACCCGCAAGGAGTAGGTGCTCAGGCGGTAATCACGTGGCGCGCTCGGTCCCGCGAATGCGGGCGAGCAGCGCCGCGCTCGCGCGCTCCATCAGGTCCAGCACGGCCTCGAAACCTTCCGGACCCCCGAAATACGGGTCCGGAACTTCGCGCGTCCCGATGCCGGGCACGAAGTCGAGCAGCAGGCCCAGGTGGCCGGAATAGTCGGCCGGCCGCAACGCCACCAGGTCGCGAAGGTTGTGCATGTCCATCGCGAGGATCCACGCGAAACGCGTGAAATCCTCGCGCTGCACCTGGCGCGCGCGCAGCGCGGCCAGGTCGTAGCCGCGGCGGCGCGCGTGCACGATCGCCCGGCGGTCCGGCGGCTCGCCGACGTGCCAGTCGCCGGTACCGGCGGACTCGATCAGCAGCGTGCGGTCGAGCCCCGCGCGCGCCGCGTGCTCGCGGAACACCGCCTCCGCCGTCGGCGAGCGGCAGATGTTGCCCATGCAGACGAACAGGACCGACGCGGGTCGAACCTGCGCGGCCGCTGCGCCGTGCGCAGGCATCACTGCATGAACCAGCCGTGGCTGACGACGAGCGACTGCCCGGTCAGCGCGTTGGTGGGGAAGGCTGCGAACGTGAAAGCGACCTCGGCCACGTCCTCGACGGTCGTGAACTCCCCGTCGACCGTCTCCTTGAGCATCACCTTCCTGATCACATCGTCTTCGGAGATTCCGAGTGCCTTCGCCTGCTCGGGGATCTGCTTCTCGACCAGCGGCGTCCGCACGAAGCCGGGGCAGATCACGTTGGCGCGCACGCCGTGCGCAGCGCCCTCCTTGGCCACCACCTTGGCGAGCCCGATCAGCCCGTGCTTGGCGGTGACGTAGGGCGCCTTCAGCACCGACGCCTCCTTCGAGTGCACCGAGCCCATGTAGATGACGCTGCCGCGCCCTGCGCGGTACATGTGCGGCAGGCAGGCGCGCGTGGTCAGGAATGCGCCGTCCACGTGGATCGCCATCAGCTTCTTCCAGTCCGCATAGGTAAATTCTTCAAGCGGATGCACGATCTGGATGCCGGCGTTGCTGACCAGGACGTCGACACGGCCGTATTTCGAGACCGTCGCGGCGACCCCGGCGTTGACCGCATCCTCGTCGGTGACATTCATCGCCACGCCCATCGAGCGCCCACTGGAATCGATCTCGCGCGCGGTCGCGCTCGCAGCGTCGAAATTCAGGTCGGCGATGACCACGCGTGCTCCCGCCTTGACGAATCGCGTCGCGATGGCCTTGCCGATGCCGCTTGCAGCGCCGGTCACGATCGCCACCTGGTCGTTGAGGTCCATGTCCTGTTCTCCTGGTTGTACCGGCCGCCCGGGCGCGCGGCAATCGTGCCATCATGATGAGAGCGCCGGGAGCCCGCGGCTGCGTCCGGACTTGCGGCAGCGTCGAAGCTCGCCCCAAGTATAAGACGCACGTGGCGGGCAGCAATCCATCGTTGCTGTCCCGGCACGACTCGCCAAGGGGAATTCGATGCGTTGGAAGGTGTTTGGTTCACCGCTGCTCGTCGCCGTCTGCGCGATGCTCGCCGTCGCGCTCGCGTGCGCACCCGCGTCCGCCGCCGACATGCGCAAGGTGCTGCGGATCGCATCGCCCGACATCACCAGCCTCGATCCCCAGCAGGGGACCGACCTGTATTCGACACGCGTCGCGAGCGCGATCTTCGAAGGTCTCTACGAGTTCGAGTACCTGTCGACCGGGTCGAAAGTCGTTCCCTGCACGGCCGCGTCGATGCCGGTGATCACCGACGACGGCAGGACCTGGACGATCAGGCTGCAGAAAGGAATCCGGTTCACCGACGACCCGGCGTTCAAGGGCAAGCCGCGCGAGCTCGTCGCCGCCGACTACGTCTACTCGATCGAGCGCTCGCTCGACCCCAATCTGCGCGGCGGCGGGGACCCGGCGCTGACGGACCTGATCGCCGGCGCGCGCCCGGTCGTCGATGCGGCGAGCAAGCCCGGCGCGCATTTCGACTACGACGCGCCGATGGCGGGGCTGCGGGCGCTGGACCGCTACACGCTGCAAATCCGGCTGACGCGCACCGATTACACGCTGCAGGAGCGCCTCGCCGGGCTGCCGATGATGGCGGTCGCGCGCGAGGTCGTCGAGGCCCAGGGCGCCAACATCATGAGCCATCCGGTCGGCACCGGGCCCTACGTCCTGAAGGAATGGCGGCGTGCGTCGCGCGTCGTGCTCGAGGCCAATCCGCATTACCGCAAGGTGCTGTTTCCGGAGAATGCCGACGCGCCACAGCAGGATCTCGTGAAGAGCATGCGCGGCAAGACGCTGCCGCAGATCGGGCTCATCGTGATCAGCATCATCGAGGAATCGCAGCCCGAGATCCTTGCGTTCTCGCAGGGCGACCTCGACTACATCGCGCTCGGCGGCGATGACATGCGTCGCGTGACGGAAAACGGCAGGCTGCGACCCGATCTCGCGAAGGCCGGCGTCCGGCACCTGCGCTTCGGCGCGCCGTGGATCACGTTCACCTACTTCAACATGGACGATCCCACCGTCGGCGGCTATTCGAAGCCTCAGATCGCGCTGCGGCGGGCGATCGGCATGGGCTTCGACGTCGACGAGATGATCCGCGTGCTGTTTGCCGGCAACGCCCTGCCCGCGAACCAGCTGCTGCCCCCGGGGGTCAGCGGCTTCGACCCTGCACTGCCGCCGAAGTCGATCTACGACCCGGCGGGTGCACGGGCGCTGCTCGACCATTTCGGGTTCAAGGATCGCGACGGCGACGGGTACCGCGAGACGCCCGACGGCAGGCAGCTGACGGTCGTGCGCGGCACCCTGCCCGAGTCTTGGTACCGCGAGGCCGACACGCTGTGGAAGAAGAACATGGACGCGATCGGCATTCGCATGCAGGTGCAGCAGCAGACCTTCGCCGAGCTCCTCAACCTGAGTCGCGCCGGCAAGCTGCCGATGTTCAACCTCGGCTACCGCTCGCTCGCACCGTCGGGCTACCAGATCCTGCAGACGCTGTGGAGCAAGTCATCGCGCGACACCAACCCCTCGCAGTTCCACAATGCCGAGTACGACGCCGCCTACGAGCAGTTCCTGCGCACACCGGCCGGTCCCGGGCGCATCGCGCTCGCGCGCCGGATGTCCGAGCTTTCGCAGGCGTACATGCCGATGATCCTGCACACCTTCGGCGTCGGCAACGTCCTCGAATACCCATGGGTCAATGGCTACTGGCCTTCACCGTTCGGGTTCTCGTGGAAATACCTGGACATCGACGTCGCGCAGCGCGACGCGGCGCTGAAGGCGATGAAGCGCTGATCAGGTCTCGGTCGGCAATGCCGCGCCGATCAGCGTCTCGCGCAGCTTGTACAGGCGGTCGCGCAGCTCGGCTGCGCGCTCGAACTCGAGGTTTCTCGCCGCCTCGTGCATCTGCTTCTCGACCTGGCGCAGCTCCTTCTCGAGGTCCTTCTCCGCCATGCCGGCGTAATGCGCCTTCTCCTGCGCCGCCTTCAGGTCCTTGCGCGCCTCGTCGATGTCGTAGACGCCGTCGATCATGTCGCGGATGCGCTTCTCGATGCCCTTGGGCGTGATGCCCATCTTCGCGTTCCATGCGACCTGCTTGGCACGCCGCCGTTCGGTCTCCCCGATCGCGGCTTTCATCGAATCGGTCATGCGGTCGGCGTAGAGGATCGCCGTGCCGTTGATGTGGCGCGCCGCGCGGCCGATCGTCTGGATCAGCGAGCGCTCCGAACGCAGGAACCCTTCCTTGTCGGCGTCGAAGATCGCCACCAGCGACACCTCGGGGATGTCGAGGCCCTCGCGCAGCAGGTTGATCCCGACCAGGACATCGAATTCGCCCAGACGCAGGTCGCGGATGATCTCGACCCGTTCGACGGTGTCGATGTCGCTGTGCAGGTAGCGCACGCGCACACCGTGCTCGCCGAGGTAGTCGGTCAGGTCTTCCGCCATCCGCTTGGTCAGCGTCGTGACCAGCACGCGCTCGTTGTGCCCCGTGCGCAGCCCGATCTCCGACAGCAGGTCGTCGACCTGGGTCGCCGCCGGGCGCACGTCGAGCTGCGGATCGACGAGGCCGGTGGGGCGCACGACCTGCTCGACGACCTGACCGGCGTGCTTCTCCTCGTAATCGGCGGGCGTGGCTGACA
>DAHUXO010000003.1 GCA_027307095.1 Betaproteobacteria bacterium
GAAGCCGTGATGCGTTGCGCGGGCGCGTTATGAAGTCGACGCATACACATAGTCGGCAGCAGCCCCAGACGATTTGCACGAGTCTTGAGGTTTTGATTGAACATCGCACCGCGATCCACTGGAGGACGGTAGATTGCCGAAAACCACGGGAGGTGGCGCTGTCGTCGCCGCATTGGAAGCCGAGGACGTGCGTCACGTCTTCGGACTCATCGGATCGGCTGGCATGGAGATCTTCGATGCGCTCTACCGGCACCCGAGCATCCGGTTCGTCGGCGTGCGCGACGAGCGGACCGGCACGCACATGGCCGACGGCTATGCGCGCGCATCGGGCGGCGCAGGGGTCTTCCTCGCCGGCCAGAACGGACCCGGTGCGACGAACACCGTGACCGGATTGGCGCAGGCGTACGCCGCGTACTCGCCGGTGGTGGTGCTGGCCGGGTCGCTCTCCTCCGCGCACGTGCACCGGGATGCATTCCAGGAAGTCGATCAACAGGCATTGTTCAGGCCGATCACCAAAGGATGCTGGACGATCACGCAGGCGGCGCGGATTCCCGAGGCCGTGCGCGAGGCTTTCCGCACCGCAATGGCGCCAAGGTGCGGACCGGTGGCGCTCAACCTGCCGCGTGACCTCCTCGCCGAGACGCGCGAGTTTCCCGAACCTGAACCGCGCGCGGCGAGCAGGGTGAGTTCGCCTCCCGGCGGCAATCCCGATGCCATTCGCGCCGCCGTTGCCGTGCTCGCGGCGGCGAAGCGGCCACTGATTCTCGCCGGCGGCGGGGTCAAGAACGGCCGCTCGCACGATGCGGTTTTGAGGCTTGCCGAATTGCTGCACGCGCCGGTCGCTACGTCGCCGGGTCATGGCGATGCCGTGCCGTGCACGCATCCACTGTACGCAGGACAGGTCGGACCGCGAGGCAATGCCGTCGCTTCCGGGCTCGCGCGCGAGGCCGACGTCATCCTGGCGCTGGGCACACGTCTCGGATTCAACACGACGTTCTATTCGTACGACCACCTCAATCGGGACGCCAGGATCATCCAGGTGGAAATCGAGCCGACGGCGCTGGCCCGCTTCTTCCCGGTGGAGATCGGGATCCATGGCGATGCGGAGGTGGTGGCCCGCCAGCTCGCCGACGCTCTTGCGGGACACGCCGCTTGTGCGGAACTGGCGTGGGAGCAGGGCTTCCATGCACAGCGCAAGGCACTGCTGAGCGAGCGCGATGAAGCGGGAAGCCGGGGTGGCATTCCGATGCAGCCGGCTTCCCTTTTCCGTGCACTGCGCGCGGCTGCGCCTTCGAACGCCATGTTCACGATGGATGCCGGCACGCTGTGCCTGCAGGCGACCGACCAGCTTCAGTACGTAGAGCCCCCTGCGCTATTCACGCCGCTCGATTTCGGCCTGGTCGGCTTCTCGTATGCCTGCGGCCTGGGCGCGAAAGTGGCGTGTCCCGATCGCCCCGTGATCAGCCTGATGGGAGACGGCGGATTCGGGATGACGATGAGCGAGATCGGGACGGCGGTCTCGAACGGCATCAACACCGTGTGCGTCGTGATGAACAACGGTTGCTGGGGCGCCGAGAAGGCGTATCAGCGCGACTTCTTTGGCGGTCGCTACATCGGCGCCGACGTCCCCAACCCTCGCTACGACAAGGTGGCGGAGCTCTTCGGTGCCGCGGGCTTTCGCGTCGAGAAGCCGGGCGAGGCCGAGGACGCAATCCGGGCGGCGCTGGCCTGTGGCCGACCGGCGATCGTCGACGTCATGATCGATCCGGACGCGCTCTACAGTTTCCGGCGCGACTCCTTCCAGCATCGCGCGAGTCCGGAACAGAAGGAAAAATGAGCGACACCGAGTACGACTACATCGTCGTCGGGGCGGGATCGGCAGGTTGCGCGCTGGCTGCGCGACTGACCGAGAGCGGCCGCCATCGCGTCCTGCTGCTGGAAGCGGGCGGCGAAGACCGCAGCATCTGGATTCACCTGCCTCTGGGCGTCGGCAAGCTTCTGACCAACGAGCGCTTTGCGTGGAAGTTCGAGACCGAGCCGCAGCCCGAGCTCAACGGCAAACGCGTCTATTCGCCCCGGGGCAAGGTGCTCGGAGGATCGAGCGCCATCAACGGAATGGCATACATCTGGGGCGACCCGCGGGAATTCGACCGCTGGCAGGCGATGGGCAATGACGGCTGGGCGTTCCGCGACGTCCAGCGCTATTTCCAGCGGCTCGAGTCCAACGAGTACACGTCCGATCCGATGCGCGGCCACGCCGGTCCCGTGAGGATCACCGATCGCAAGCGGCGCGACCCCGACGTACTGTCCGACGCGTTCATCGCCGCCTGCCGCCAGGTCGGGATTCCGGAAACGGAGGACTACAACACCGGCAGCTACGAAGGCGTGCGCTACCTCGAGCAGACAGCTTACCGTGGACGGCGCTCGAGTACCGCGACGGCCTACCTGCGGGATGCGGTCCGGCGGGCGAACCTGCGGATCGAGTCGCATGCGCTGGTGTCGTCGATCGTCTTCGACGGAACGAGCGCCACCGGCGTCGAGTACCTCCAGCGCGGCGAAAGGCGCAAGGCGCGGGCCGGCCGGGAGGTGCTGCTCGCGGCCGGCGCGATCCAGTCGCCCCAGCTCCTCGAGCTCTCGGGCGTCGGCAATCCGGACCTGCTGCGTTCGCTGGGGATTCCGGTCGTGGCTGCGCTGCCCGCCGTCGGCGAGAACGCGACCGACCACCTGCAAGTGCGCTGCACCTATCGCACCAACGTTCCCATCACCATCAACGTCATCATGCGGAGCAACTGGCACAAGATGCGGGCGGGCATCCGCTACCTGCTGACGCGACGAGGCCTGCTGGCGGGGACGTCCTCGACCGCGCACGCGATCACTCGAACCCGCCCGGAACTCGACCATCCGGACGTGATGATCCGCATCTATCACATCAGCGGGCGCGACCGGTTTTCGCGCTCGGTCGAAGGCGGCATCGATCCGTACTCGGGCTTCTCGATCGGGGGATTCAAGCTCCATCCCGAGTCGCGCGGCTCCATCCACATCCGCTCGCGCGATCCCCGCGAGTTTCCGTCGATCGATCCGCGGTATTTCGCGACCCAGGGCGATCGCGACACCGCCGTCGGCCTGCTGCGCCTGGTCCGCCGCATCGCTGCCCAGGCGGCGCTGCGCCCGTACATCGTCCGTGAGGAGCGCCCCGGAGCCGAGGTTTCCGACGATGCGCTGCTCGAATACGCCCGCGAGACGGGGCAGACCGCGTGGCACACGGTGGGCACCTGCAGCATGGGCGCAGCCGGCGCAGGGGTCGTCGACGCACGGCTTCGCGTCCACGGTGTCGCCGGGCTGCGGGTCGTCGACGCCTCGGTGATGCCGACCATTCCGTCGTCGAACACCAATGCTGCTGCGATCATGGTGGGAGAGCGCGGTGCCGATCTCGTTCTGGAGGACACGCGATGACAGTGAAAGCACGAAAGAAGCCCGCGACAACCACGACGCCCCACACCGACCGGCAGATCGAGTGCGGCGACTGGAATCCGCTCTGGAACACGCTGCGCGAATGGGATCCCGACTTCGTCGAGGGTTACCTGACGATGCGCAACGTTCCGTTCGGCAAGGGACCGCTGCCGGACAAGACCAAGGAGCTGATCCTGATTGCGGTCAATGCCGCGACGACCCATCTGTACGGCCCCGGCGTGCGGCGGCACATCCAGAATGCGCTGAGACTCGGGGCGACACGTGA